>JBOGRA010000036.1:0-14701 GCA_050749325.1 Nitrosotalea sp.
TGTTGTGTTGTTTGGTTTGTGCAGTTTTTAAAAAATCAGGGAGATTGTACAATTGGTGGCTATGTTGCCGGTTTGCATGTGCTTGCAGTTTTCGTGTAGTTTTGTTTTTGAGTTGGTATTGCTCATACATAAAATCTGTTTTCTTTTTAAGGAGTTGTGTGATCAGGCCATCTTGTTCATGTCAAGTATGGATGTCTTCATGTCCTTTTTTTCATCTTGCCCTTTCTTGCCAGAAATTACGGATTTCTGTAATGGTTCTCCAGTGTCAAAAAGTTCCTCAATGATTCCAAGGTTCAGCTGAAGTTTAGAATTTTTCTCTTGAATCAGCTGAAGGTCGGATGCACACCTCTGAATCTTTTTGTTGATCCTGTTCTTGAGAACAATTCCGTATGATCTGGAAACTGAGCTTTGGTCGTAGACAAATCTGCGTTCTGACTTGGTCAACATTCCCTGGATACAAGTTTGAACAGGCCAAGCGCGTTTGACATTACCGGATCATTTGGTATGATGATATCGTGTGAGAGTCTTGATTCTATTGCATCTTTCAGTTTTGGAATCATTATGCCTCCGCCTGTGACAACCAGTGGCAGATCTTCTAGGTTCTGGCGCATCCCGTTGAGGTCATCAAGTATAGAATCGGCAAGCATTGCTACAAGCGAGCCTACTTTTGGATCTGAAAAGATGCTCTCATCAAGGTAGGCAGTCTTGGCAGTTCCAATCTTTGAGCTGATGTCGTTTACCGCATGGTGGACCAATATTCCCCTGATGGCGGAATATTCCCGAAACGCAACAATCTCAGTCGTACCCTGACCTATGCTTGTTACAATTGCAGAGGGCAGGTCCACATCGATCAGGGTGCCAAGCACCTGAGGTACGATATCGCATCTCTTTGGATGAAACAACCGCCTTATCATCTTCTGGATGTCAGATGCGTGCGGTCTTGCCTCGTACGGAAGGCCTATTGCCATGCAGGATCTTGCAAGCTCGGCCTCTTTTCCCATCGCATCGCTATTTTGCAGGACAAGGTCCACTGCCTTTTTGACCAGCTCTTCAAAGCCTCGCTCGTGTATTGGTCTGCCTTGCATGACAGGCCTTATCACCACGGAATCTGGATACCTGACAAGTCTTACCGCCTCGTCTACGACTGCCTCGATCATCCCTTTCTTGTCCTCCCATACAGAGTGCTGCCTGTATGCACAAAGGGATGGAAACTTTATCCTTCTTGAATCTGAGACGCACTTGACAAAGCCTGTTCCTATATCAAGGCCGATTGAGAGGATGCCTGCAATGGATATGTCCTTTTAAGGAAAAGGCTGGTCTTTCCGTGAGGAAAAGCTAACACTTACTCAAAGAAAAAAGTTTGAGTAAGTGTTAGATTCTGGCTACGATTCAAGAAAAATTTTCCTCCCCCAGTATTAATTATCAAGCAAAAGGTAACAGGTTATCTCAAATTTGCGGTATGATGTTACCATACTATTTATCACATATGAGACGCATAATATCCAAATTGCTAAAGGTACGCGGAAAAAATTTTCCGTCTACCTTTAGCAATATAATCCTAAATGTATGCCAAGAAAATTTTTAGTATGATGGTCTACTCCCCTAAATCAGGTAAGGGGGTGTCAATATGGCTAAAAATTTTTCTAGCCAAGATGGCCTTCCCCCTCTTTCTAAAAAGAGATGATACACTTGAGCTAACTTTTATCTTAACTGTAGCTTTTGTTCTAAAAGGTGGTTACAGAGCAACATCAGATCACAAAAAATTGTGATATGATGTTACCCGGAACCTGTTCTCATAAAACCCACATATCCTGAGAGTTTTTTTCTGTCATTATATGGTAATTATGATATTACCTAAATCCTATCACAAAAAAAGTTGTGATGGGATTTAGGTAATGATATCATTACCTGTCCACCCTTGGCGTTGTATTATCCTGAAATTAACGGCTCTTTTTATAATTATCAGGCAAAAGGTAACACTATAACAGAAAAATTTTCTCTTCAAGTGTTACTGCCATGTTTATCATACATGCCAGGCCTTTGTATCACCCAAAATCCTAAAGGTACGCAAAAAATTTTTTTTGTCTACCTTTAGGAAAATTCCTTGCGGTGACTTGGATTTTCAAGAACATGCTACTCCAAGGGAAGCAAACTTGAAATTTGTTAGAAGATTGCGTCTCTTTTTAAGGTAAATCTAATACCTGATCAAGGAAAAAACGTCTAGCAAGTGTTTTTTCTTATGACGTGGTCTTCACCATTACAGGGTATCATCAAATCACATCTTAAGATATGATTTAGTGCAACCGCTTCTCAGACTGCCATTCTCAGAGACTCCAGAGTTATCATATAAAGAACTTCAGTGAGATTTGTGTTGGTAAAAAAACAGCGACCTGAGAGAGGCAAGCCCTAGACTGGTGGAGCAGATTGTAGCAAACCACCTGATAAGATTGGCCTTCACGCTCAGCTAGAAGAAGCAGACCTTTGATTACTATAATCACATTTTCTACTAGGAGGACGACCAGAATAGTGAAGTAGACTTTTTTTTCTATGACGGCAAAGACATCGAGGTGCCAATTGGGGTCAAGTACCGAAATTCAATAGACCCAAGAGAGTTTCCTGCACTCTTCAAGTTCCTATCAAAGACAAAAACCAGAGGCGGTATTGTATTATCAGAGAACAAGATGGATGTGCGTGGAGAGTACGTGATAATTCCAGCCTCGGTCTTTCTCATGCTTGTGTAGAGCCCAGTCAATGCAAGGATCCATCTTTGAATAAATACCACAATCTTCCCGTGAGAGGGAGATCTTTTATGAGATACTTGCCTGTAGCAATGATATAGACTTGGGCTTGGTCTACATCACGATGATCGATCGCTTGGACCTGCCTTATATCAGAGCGTCAAGGGCAGTGGACCTGAAGACCACCCTAGTGAAGGATGAATTCTATCAAAGCCACTGTTTTGTCCCCGTGAGAGGCTCTTCAGGTCATATATACCGTCAGTATGAGCTCAAAAATTTCTGAGCTCATACTGACGTACAAAATTTTCCTAGATTCTACCTAAAGGATCTTTGAATTGAGCCTACCGTGATTTCTAATTTTCTTTTAAAAGCATATCAGTATTTGATTTAGTGTTAAAAGATTCTGAAACGTCAGGTTGGTGCAAAGATGGATCAGAGAAAAAGAGCAAGAGCCAAAGGCGTAGCAGAATCAAATCAAGAAAGGGATTCGGCCTTGACTCGCTTATCATGATAATTTCTGCAATTGTAATCATTGCCATCCTGATTGGCATCAGCAAGTCCTTCATACTTGGATTGATTGGTGGCATGATTGCACTTGTCGCATCATTTCTGACATACATGTTTTCTGCAATAAGGCAGGTCTTGACAGCTGTATTGGTCGCAGGCCTTCCAGTAATTTTGATCTTATCACTTGTACCATGGTTCCAGGGAATTACAAGGAGATTATTTGATACGTTGTTTGGATTGTCAATTGTTCCAATATTTTCTAGTCTTGTGATGGTAACAGGTGCTGCATACCTTGGTAGTATCACAACCCATCCGGTAGAAGAACAGTGGTTTGCATCTGTTGCTGTCCTTACACTTGCAACATTTGTTCCAACCATACTGGTCCCACTCTTGGGTTCACTCTTTAGCTCCATGACAAGTATCGTATCATCTGGCGTAGGCTTTGGCGGAATGATGACGGTGATGGCTGCAAGAACAGGCCAGGGAATAGGAAGCGGTGCATTTGGTGCAATGCAAGCTGTACAGCAACAGGGAATGGAATATGGTACACCATACTCGGGCCTTGACATGGCAAAGGCAGGATTAGGCGGCGGTCTTGCGGGAGGATTTGGCGGGCTGGTAAAGGGCGCCTCCCATGCAGGCTCGCAGGCCCTAAGGCAAGTTGGTGCAAAAGAGATTGCATATGATATCCGTGGTATGGGTACTGGGGTTGCAAAAAGGTTCCAGGATGTGGCAGAGCAGCATGGAATCAACGTTATCCAGCCTGCTGTAGATCGTACACTTACAGAAAATTCGGCAGGTGTAATGAACAATCTTGCGACAATTCCAGTTCCGCAAGAACAGAAAGATGCACATATGCAAAACGGCACAACTTTGTTAAATCTAGCGCATGGTTCAATCAAGAGTGGCAACTATTCCCAAATACTTGACCACCAGTACTTCAAATCTGTTCCTGTCAGCGATAAAGAAAGTTTTGCAAAAGCTGTTTCTGCAACAATTGTAAATCACGGCCTTGAGCCTCAAAAGCTTGCAAACATTTCCTACAATCTGGAAAAGATGGGAGGTTTGACTAACGATAACATAAAGGAGTTTATACGAAATGATGAAGTGGAAAGGTCATTACGTGAATCACGAGCTAATACAAAAAACATCTAAATGAGAACACCTGCGGAACAGGCAGGAATTACAATAGACTTGGGACAGAATAAGATTGAAACCCTTATCAAGTTAGCAATGAAGAATAAAAATTGTATTGGACAGTGACATAGTAAGTTATATTGCGATAGGAATAGCCATTGTCTCCGCAATCATTGCTTTCAAGCAAACTATGGAATCCAAAAAACAAAACAACGAAGTTAGCAAACAAACACGACTAGCATATTTGCCCTACATACTTCCAAGATATTATGAGACAAGAGTTGGCATTATGATAACAGGTTATCATTTGGGGTTGGAAAACGTAGGGAGTGGAATAGCCGTTGATGTTCATTTAGACATATTTGATTCTCAAGGAAATTCATTATTAGAAAAACCATTTGAAATCTATGCCTTTGATTCGAAAAGAGTTTATGAATTCCAGCATATTAACTTGGAAAATAACAAAATGTTGAAAATAACAGGATATTATTTTGATACATCACACCAACAAAAACATGACGTTGTTATAGAGTTTGAATATCCGCCTAAAATCCATAAAAACAATCAATAACCAAACCCCGAAAATTAACATGAAGAAATTTGACACTCTGGTAAATTTGACCTATAAAACCTCATTAACTTACCAGAAGTAAATGAGAATAGAATTTAATACTACCTCGAGATTCGAGTTTCGTCTTTCTTGATCTCTTCTTCTATTTCTTTTGAAATTAGAGCTGCCCGTTCATAAAGTGATTGATTGTATTTGAGATAGTTCTTCGATTTGGATGCAAGCTGAACTTGCATCTCAAGTATGCTAACAGAGAAATTGTTAAAGTCTCCAAATACACCAACCATCATGTCTACTTCTTTGTTTGTCATATCAGTATATCTCCATTTCAAGAATCCAGATAAATCTGCAAAGTCTTTGTAAGTGAGGTTCTCATATTTTACTACCAACAGATACGGATCCACATCGGGAGTTCCAATCTTTGCGTTCTTGACATACTCGTTGAGGTAAGAGACTCTTTCTGGTTTTAGGAATTTCATTATATCATTCCAGTTATTTTGGAACCATCTGGCTTCTGAACGCGAGTGAGCATCCTGGTCAAACTTGTCATGTTCAGTATTTTTTGAAACCGGTATAGAATCCGGTGCAGCAGTTCTTGCATATTCTTGATTTGTCTGAGCAATGTCATACTCTACCTGATTTGCAGGATTTACCTTGAACTCGACTGACTTGCGGCCCTGTGGGGTGCGAATCACTACAAGCACCTTGTCTTTCTTTACAGCTTCAAAGCTTGCAAGATAGTCAAAGTTGCACTCAAACTTGACACCCTCACCCTTCTTTTCAAACAAGATTCCATTGTTTAGCAGGTACAGTATGCCTTTGCCTACCTTTCGCATCTCGGAATCGTAGAACTTGACTATCTTGACACCTGCAGGAAGGGATATCATGATATCAGTATACTCCTTGGAACAAAATATTCTTTTTTGGTCATAAAGAGGAGCTTGGTAGAGGCTGTTCCTTGGTATGTAAGAGCAATACTACCATAGTACACGAACAACAATCTACGATATTGCAAATAAACTGCTGTCGCACGATATTCTGGATACCGAAGTGGCCGGGGACAGATACAATCAGTTCTGCATGTCTTGTGGCGAATTGGCTTTAAAAAGTACTCTACATTAAACAAACATGAGCGAAACGATATCAGTACCAAAAGAACTCTTGGTACGACTGCAAGCAAAGCTAGAAGAGGTAGAAAAAAAGATTGCAAACATTGAGAGATTGACAAAGACATAGTTTTATTTTTGCACCAGCCTTGATACCATAGCTCGTAGCTCCGACATGTCATCTTTTAGTGATGATACCTCTTTCTCGTATTGCACCATTTTCTTTGCCTGACCCTGCTTGTTCATCTCCCTTTCCTGAGCTAGTCTTTTTGACAACACAAAACCACACTTGATACAATGTGATTTGTCTGCAGAGTTTCTCTCCTTGCAGCCAGGGCATATCTTTGAGAACAGTATTGATTGGGAATCATCTTGTTTTTTGATACCGTGTAATCTCAATATGGCATCTTCTTGGTCTGATGATGCAAGATGCTCATACCTTGACAGCATGTTAGAGCCCTTTGACCAGTTTCCATACAGCTTGACCAGGTTTCCAAGCTTCTTTGAGTACATGGTAAGCGATGTGTGCCGGAAGAGATACATCCATACGCGTTTTTTGATCCCAGCTGCTTGTGCTGCCTTCTTGACAAGATAGAAGAGCATCGCATATCTCATCACGCCATCTTTGTTGTTGTGGTACCAAAGAAAGGCGTTAGGATCATCACCGTGCGGATGTTCTGTCAGCCATTCTTTTATTGGTACAAAGCTTGTCACAAGTGCAAGTGACTTGGGCCCCGTCTTGCCCCTTGTGTAAACCCTGACAAAATCGTCCTCAAACTGCAGCCCGCCTATTCTTATGTTGAATAGCTCGCCTGGTCGGTACGATCCCTCAAAGAGTGTAACAAGTACCGCTACATTTCGCTTGACGTATCTTCCCTTGCTGACTTGTTTTACAGCTTTGAACAGATTTTCAAGCTCGGCATCAGTTAACAGATCTTTTGCCTGTATCTTTTCATACCTGTCTTCAAAATAGCTTGGCACGATCCATGATACGTTGGGATCGTATTCCTTGTCCTTTGATTTGTCGGCTATCTCATCGTGCCTTGCAAAATGATAGATTCTTTTTAGTGCTATCAGCGTGTCCTTTTTGACCGAGTTTTCGTAATTTGATTCTGCGATCTTTTTGTGTACCAATTCGATCTCCTTTTTTGTCCATTCTGATATCTTCACGTCGTCCTTGATAACCAATATCCGCTTGATAGATTCTGCATAGTTAGCAATCCTGCCATACGACTTGTTCTCTATTCGCAGCTTGTCCAAAAACTCACATGTGGTCTTGGCATTCTCCTCAGAGAACCTCCTTGGAAGGGCAGCTTTGATGTACTCGATCCTTTTTTTCGTATTATGGATGTCAATCTCCTTCATCATATGGAAATGTCTCCATTCAATTTAAGGGGTAAAATTTGTTCATAGTGTGTTAACACAAGTAGTATAAGCGCGGGGAGTGGGATTCGAACCCACGGGTCCTTGCGGACATGGGATTAGCAATCCCACGCCCTACCAGGCTAGGCGACCCCCGCACAGATGTGCTGAAATTTAAACTGTTATTATATTATTGTTAGCCCAAGATTCGTAGATCCAAGGCACACCAGTCACTCTGTCCAACATATGGATATAGAATCCATGAGGACCGGGGATTCAACATCGCAAATTGTGGAGCAATAATTGCAAGAGATCAATGATTAATCTTGGCATGTATTTTGCCTATTCTTCGCCAAAACGCTTGTAGTTATCAACAAGGTCCTTTAGCGGCATTATCTTGCCGCCTACGATTTTAAGGTCTACTTTGATCTTGCCTTTTTCAATAGTAATTATGTTGTAGGTATTTTCAAAAAGACCTCGTACTCTTTCTGATGACGCAGTTCCAGCGTTGGCAATTGATAGATTTCCAAAATGCCAAAACCAAGGCCTGTGTTTGTGACCACACAATACCAAGTCGATCTTGCTTGCAAGTGCGGTACGCAATACGTCACCTGAATCAATTACCGTGACCCTATCTGTTCCTGTGTCAGGTACACCAATCAAATGATGATGCATGGCAAGTATCTTTGTCTTACCTTCATATTTTTTCATAGTACGTTCAAGCCATAGATTTTGCCTGTATCCTACTTCACCTTCATCCCTATCAGGTCTTGCTGTCCCAAGAGTTACCAGCATTGTATTTTCATCCAATTCGTTTACGGAATCTATAGGAAAGAATTTTTTGAACAACAGGTAGCCAGTGTTTCTATAATCATGATTGCCACTTATTGCAATTATTTTGTCTGTTTCAAATTCAGTAAACTTTTCCTTGCATTTTTCGTATTCTTTGAGTAAACCCTCATTAGTTAGATCGCCCGTTACTACAATAGCAGAAGGCTTGAGATCATTGACCTCACATACCACCTGATCGAAGACTTTCTCCTGAAATTGTGCCCCTACATGAATGTCTGAGATTTGAACTATTTTCATGATTTTATCATAACAAATTATTGTTTAAGCTTTGGTATTTTTTAATCGAATTCTTGGAAAATTTTCCAGTTAAAGTTAAATATACTCAGCCTATCACCATGGCTGATTTGGGTAAGAAAGCTGCAATCATCAAAGGAGACGGCACGGGTCCAGAACTTGTCGATGCCATGTTACGCGTTCTAAGAGCTTGTAATACTCAGATTGAGATTATCTTGTGTGACGCTGGTTCTGAACAATGGGAAAAACATGGTGGTACCACATACATCCCAGACGCAACTATGAAATTACTTGAAGAATGTAACGCGTGTTACAAGGGGCCCACTACAACTATTCCGCGCCCTGATGCGCCAAGGAGTGTTGCGGTTACCATTCGTCAGAAATTTCAACTCCACAGCAATATCAGACCTATCAAGACATATGATAGACTTTCTCCTAACAAAAAACTGGATTTTGTTTGTTTCAGAGAGGCCACAGAAGGCCTCTATTCAGGAATCGAGTTTAAGATCTCCGATGATGCCGCGATTGCAATAAGGAAGACAACAAGAAAAGGCTGTCAAAGAATTGTAAAATCTGCCTTTGCATGGGCAAAACAACGTAACATCAAAAAGATCTTTCCAATAACCAAGAGAAACATTCTCAAAGAAACAGACGGAATTTTCTGGAGCGAGGTAGAAAAAGCAAAGGCTGAGAATCCTGGCATCGAGGTAGAGGAATATTATATTGATAATATGACCCAACAGTTGGTTAAAAATCCAGAGAGATTCAACGATTCGATTTTGGTAAGTACCAACCTCTTCATGGATATCATATCAGAATGTGCGTCAGGAAATATTGGTTCAATTGGAAACGTCTATTCTGCCAACATAGGAGATTCTTACGCTATGTTTGAGCCTGCCCATGGAAGTTCGCCAAAATACAAGGGATTGGACAAAGTCAATCCTACGGCTGCTATTTTATCAGGTGCATGGATGGCAGAATATCTTGGGGAACCAGACATAAGAAATGCAATATTTGCTGCAACCGAGCAGGTAATCAACGAAGGAAAGTATGTCACGTACGATATCGGTGGAAATACCAGCACTTCCAAGATGGCCGAGGCCATTGCAGATGTTTCAAAACAAAAACTACGAAAGTAGACTAGATTCTTGTTTTCAGGTGTGAACGGGTAGATATTACTAGAACAGAAGCAATTGACGATACAAGAATAAAGTAAGATAGCGGGCCAAATTCTGGAACTGCCGTGTTTCCGTGTAGTGTAAAGTTTCCTGATGTTGGATTTTGTTCTTGACTTCCACCAATCTTAGGAATGGAAATAATATCTGATGAATAGTCATTGCTTTCATTGTTCTGTCCAATAAGATTGTCTGCAGCTGCTTCAAAATTTAATCTATATTTTCCAGATGAAGGAGCATTCCATACAAAACTTACGGGGGAATTCTGTTTTGCTGGAACGTTTGCGGTAGTTATATTGTTGTAAAAAAGATATCCGGTATCATTTATTATCTTTAGCCTGAAAATTATCGAGTTTGCATCAGTACCACCAGTATTTGCAATCTGTTTTGTCACTATCAATCCCTGGCTTGCAGTGCTGCCTTCATTTGTTATCAAGAGTGAACCATTAACCCATCCAAGCTCAGCATGAGTGGGATTGTTGTTTCTTACGACAACTACGCCAGAAGGCCACATGTCTACCTTATCATAATATTGGTACTTTCCTACAGTGCCGAAGAACTGCGTGAAGGAGCGACCTGGCAGTATTTGCCCGCTATCAAATAGTCCCACAGGGCCATAATTTGTAGTTCCTGTTGTAACAGTATGAGTTCTGTTATCATTGTTTACCCATGTAACAGTAGAACCAGGAGATATGGCAACCTCATAAGGCTTGTAGCACGATTGGTATGGCAAACAATGGTTGGATGTACCATTAACGATTGTTACTTGAGTGTCTGTGGCATATGCGCTTCCTGTTAGCACAAAAAAAGCAAGTATTGATCCAATACCATACATCGCATATCTTGATTTCAATGAATCAAAGACAGTCATTTTAGGGATAAACCACACTCATATCTTATGAGTAATGCTTATTCTCTCCCAGATAAGTTTAGAGTTTGATACATTCCACAAGTACCAGTTCTTCGAAGAATAGCTTCTTTTTTGCAATTATTTTTACAGAAAAACCAAGGAGCTCAGTTCGTCTTACTAGTTCTTGATAATTTGCAAGAGACGATGTCAAATATACCATCTTGCCTTTTTGCCTTACCACGTTGCTTGCTGATTTTATTATATTTGTGGCAATACCAAGACCTTCTGCCAAGCCATCCACTGCAGGATCGACAATTTCCTCTGATGGCAAATATGGCAAGTTACATACCACTAGATCAAAATTGCAATTTAGAGTATCTGCAGCATTGCAGCAGATGCAATTTTCTACAATTTCATGTGCCTCTTTCAATGCGCTAAAATTGATATCAGTGGCCTCTACAAATTCAAAGTTATCACATAAAACCCTTGCAAGAAAACCAGACCCTGTTCCTATGTCAAGCGCGGTGTTTCCTTTTTCGTTTTGAATGTTATCAGCTAGAAATAGTGTGTCTTCTGCAGGCTTGTAATATTCATCAAATGATTTTTTTTGCAATATTGATTATCTCCCCATCAGATAGGTCTTCCAGTCTTTTATCAGAGTCCATAGTAAGGCCAAATTGTCTTGCAATGTTTCGCAGGGTCTTTCTCTTATAGGAAAAGAGTTTGTTGACTGCCATTATGATGTCTTCAGATACCCTTTGCTTTGGTTCTAGGTAGAGTACCACTGAATCTACCTTTGGTTGAGGTCGAAAGTGTGTTTTCTTGACATCCATTAGCTTTGTCATTTCCATGCAATAGCTAACAAGTACAGAGATGGCCCTTCTGCCCTTTCCCTTTTCTTCAAGCAATTTTTGAGCAAATTCCTTCTGAACCATTATTACTGCATGAGAAAACTTTCTTTGGATTAGCCATTCCATGGCATTTCGGCTCTCAGAATACGGTAGATTTGAGACAAATATGGTAAAATCCATGTCCATCTCAAAGGCATCACCATGTTCTAGAGTCAGATTTTTGACATTGGAGAATTTCCTTTTTGCTTCAATGTAAAGCCTGGAATCCTTTTCAACAGAGATTACCCTTTCTGCATTATCACAAAGATAAGGAATCAGGATGCCTTTGCCAGTACCCACTTCTAGAACAATGTCACTTTTTTTTATGTCAGCAAGATCAACTATAGATTTTGCAACTAAATCAGATGTTAGGAAATGTTGCCCCAATGAACGACGTTTATTTTCTGACAAAGAGATTCATCCTAGTTTCACCAGTGATCTCTTCGATGATTCTCTTTGCAATTTGTTTTGCAGGTTCTTTGAGTCCCACTCTTCCTTGCAGGTCCTTGAAATCAGAAAATTTTTGTTTTTCTCGCTCTTCAAGCATTGTTTTCATGTAAGTTTTTCCAATACCTGGAATCAATTCTAGTGCATGTATCCTAGGAGTGAGAGGCTGTGCATTGTTTAGATAGTCTACAAATCTTTGTTCGTTATGCATGACTATCTTTTCAACCACAGACTCAAGTTCACTTTGTGCAGACGATGAGATTTGATTAAATTCTAGCCTTCCCAGTACTGAAAGAATTTTTGTTCTTCCTTCCTTTCCTATGTAAACACGTTCACCAATTTCAAAAGTAGAATTTGGCATTGCAAGTAACTCTAGTATCGTAAGTCTCTCCTCGCCTAGCGCTGTAACAATAATTCCGTCTCTTCCCCTTACGGTGGTTGACTTGCCGCGGGTTACAAAATCTAACACGTATGCGTACTCTTCATACTTTCTAGTTTGAGCTCTCTCCAAGAAAACCCTGCTCCCGAGATTAGGTATTCTCCTTGATGAGATTTAGCATTTTTTCAAGCGTTTCTGCTAGAATCAGTTTTTTCCAGCCAAAAGTAAACGCTCTCAGTTCGGCCTCTGTGGTTGGAAGATTATTTACAATTTCAACTGCTTCCTCGTCAGTTATGTTGCATTCTTTGACAAGTTGTTGTTTGAGTTTCTTTCCGGCCTTTGAATCGATTTTTGCAAACTTGGTAACATAATCATACGTCCATCGCTGAATTTGATCCATAGATTCAGGATCTACCTTTTCCATGATTTCTTTAACTTCTGGAATAGAGACAGGTTGTTTTTTCTTAACTTCTTCCATATTTACACACCAAACGGTTTGATATGGTCTAACCTAGTGATTAAGGTTTTTGATTTTTTACCAAGATTGACTGCTAATTTTACTGTTCTGCGCCCAACTTCTTTTACAGTACCTACCTTTCCATGATACCTGCGGTGCGGTAAGGCCTTGTGTTGAGATGGATCTATTATTACTAAGACTTTGTCCCCGACCTTGTACTCTCGCAGTAAGAATGAGACTCCTCTAATCTTATCCTTTGTCATTACGGATCGCGCCTTGTGCATAAATCCATGTGAATGGCCTTTCGGCTTCTTAGTAGTCATATCTTTAGAACTTCAGTTGACCTCAATTTAATACTTACTGGCTGGAAAAAGGAAAGTTGGTCTTATTTTGGTCTTGTAGAACAATAAATGACAAATAAAGGAAATGAGGATTTATTCCTCAGTATCTTCTTTCTTTTTCTTCTTTGTCTCTTCTTCTGGGTCTGATACACCGCCCTCGGTAACAGTAAAGAGTACTTCTTGTTCTGGGTGATGTGGACTGTCTACCATTCTTGCAATTCTCTTCTTACCAGATTTCTTTAGGTAAACACGGTAAGTTGAGGCGTGACCGACAACATTTCCTCCTACCGGTCTTGTTGGGTCTCCAAAGAACGTGTCAGGAGAAGACTGGACTTGGTTGGTAGCTAATATTGCTACATTATATGCTTCAGCAGTTCTAGCAAGCAAATGCATGAATTTGTTTAGTCTTTGTTGTCTTACAGAGAGAGTTCCTCTGCCAAGATATTCCGCTCTAAACAATCCAACTGCAGAATCTACTACAATTAATTTTATCTTGTTTTCTTCAATTACAGGACCAACTTCTTGCATTATTAGTTCCTGATGAGAGCTATTGTATGCTTTTGCGACTATGATTCTGTCAAGGGCTTTTTCTGGTTCTATTCCTTTTGCTTTTGCAATTGAGACAATTCTTTCCGGTCTGAATGTTCCTTCTGTATCAATATACAAAACCCCTCCATCTAACCCACCCTCTTCTTTTGGTTTTTGGACGTTTACACATAATGTGTGACAAAGTTGTGTCTTTCCGGAGCCAAATTCTCCATAGACTTCGGTAACTGCCTGTGTTTCTATACCTCCATCAAACAGAGTATCAAGGGAGTTAGTTCCGGTAGAGATCTTGCCTATATCCTGTCTTCTTTTGTAGATCTCAGTAGCGCTGACAAACTCTTTTTGAAGTTGACCATTTTCAACCAGTTGTTGTCTTGCCTTGTTTACTATTTTTACAGCTGCATCGATATCCATTCCGGTAATTTCCGATATATCTACAGGACCTCTTACAACAAGATCCAGTATGTTATGGACTCCTGCATCACTGAGCTTCTTGGAAGTTACGGGGCCTACCCCTTCTAGACTTTCTAATCTTAATTCATCCATCTTACCGTATGGTACGGTACCAGTACCTAATAAAGATATTGATTGAGTACACTGGATAGTTAGAGGTTGAAACTGTCAACCCAAACAGACTGTAAAGTTTCGGTTGGTTTTCTGGGTCAGATTTTGGGTGTAAAGTTACGGTTGATTTGTTAGGATTTTATTGTTCTAAAAATTTCATTTTGACTTGGGCAAGTCTTGCAGGATTAATGTTGGATAGGTAAGAAAATCTCTGATTTTCAAGTACTTTCTTTAATGTCTCAGGACTATGTGATTTGTATATTTCACCTTCAAGTCGTTTGTCTGTACACCACTTTTCCTCTCTTAGATAGCCTTCTAGTATTCCTGCTAGTCTGCTTTCACTTGCCTCATCAGGCGTTGCCATTATTTTAGCCATATTAGAAAATGGTAGTTTTAAGATATAAGATTAATGGATAAAAAAGAAGGATATCTTTTCCGTAAATTATTTCATCCCCTAGCCAAGAGAGTACTCTATCCATACTATTGGATACGTGATTATCGTGGCATACCCATGGTAAAACTAGATGATGACAGGATAAGGTGGATAA
>JBOGRA010000037.1:0-14405 GCA_050749325.1 Nitrosotalea sp.
ATCACACATGTTCTTGAAGGGTTCTATCAAAGCTCCAATCTTCTTTGGATTTATATTTTTGAAGTCCGCATCAAGAAACAAGAGTATGTCTCCTGAAGCTCGAGAAGATCCTAAATTCATGGCATAGCCCTTGCCGCGATTTTCTGGTATTGAGATAACTTTGGCTCCACATTTTTTTGCAATATTTGTAGTTGCGTCTGTTGAACCGTCATCTACCACTATTATTTCATCTACGTCTTTTCTCTTTTTTGCTGAATTTATGACATTTTCAATATGATCTTGCTCATTATATGCCGGAATTATTACACTAATGGTAAGATTTTGTCGTAACTTGATCATAACTTGACACCTGACTAATCTGCAAATAAAGAAATTTTATTTTTTATGTTACAGAAATAGTCTAAACTAATGTTACTTATGAGAGATAATTGATGTTGTCGATCCATTATAATATACATTTTCTTTTGTTAGGACGTTATCAGTTTTAAATCTTATTCAGGATTTTTTCAATACTCATCATTGTTAAATGTTTCTTAAAAAATAAAAATGACAGTAAGATTTGAAACAATAAATATATTATGAATGCAAAATAAACCGATGACGTCACTACACAAATCATCTCCAAGTTCAACTTCTGAAAATCACGGAATTGATTATACTCAGTATGGAAAATACATTGTAAACGATAGTGTAGAATTTAGATTTCCCAACAATATTGTTACTTTGAAAAGAGTAAGCAAAGACAAATTTTTGTACAATAGGAAAAGTCATGATATACTAATAGAAAAACTACTCTCGATTAGAACTCCAGACCTTGAAATAGAGGTTGTTCCAACTCTTCCTCTCTATGTACCATCATACAAAACTGACTATATGTTTTTGAGATTATCAAAATCAATTTTTGTTAGTCGTAATTCCTCAACCGAGATTTTTGTCTCGGTTCCTATAGAGATTGGTCTTTTTTTTACAGGAAATGAGATTAGGGAATATTTTGATGTCTTTGCATGTGAACCCCGTGGTTCCAAATATGCCCTTTATGGCCAGCCAGATAATGGAAATCTTTGCAAGTTTGCCACTGTCACCCCCAACGCAGTAGAAAAAGATGCATTGTATTATCTTGAGGGACAGCTCAAAATCATAATTGATAATGAATTTGATACAGGAATATCATTAGGAAGAATTGTTTTTCCAATAAGTGACCATGAAGTATATTACAACCAGTCGGCCGCCTCATATGATGATTTGAGAATCGAGATAAAGGAAAGATTAGGAGTAGAAATTGTTGAGGTCATACAGCAAGATGACACTGGGCCAAATGGATGGCATAAATCTCCCAGGACAATGAAAAAGACTGATTTCAAATTTTTAATGGAGAAGGGTTTTGACTGACATAATACAAAATTCCACGATTAATATACTTGGGCATAACGTCTCGATTGATTCCATAATCATAGCTATTGTAATCATGACATCTGGTGTGATTATAGGCAAAGTTGCAAGCGTACTCTTTAGAAAATATTTTGGGCCACATTTTGAAGAAAATACTTCAAAGTCAATTGGAAAGAGCATCTATTATGGCATCATAGCAATCACCTTGCTTGCTGTGACTACCAGCCAGGGAATAGATCTTAGCGGATTGATGGTAGCTGGCGGAATATTTGGAATCGTTATAGGTTTTGCTACCCAGTCTGTGGTGTCAAACCTGGTATCTGGAATATTTCTGATGTTCGACAAGCCTGCAAAAACTGGCGATGTTATAGAGATTCCGGCTAACAATATTGTAGGAGTTCTTTTAGATGTCGCAATATTTTCTACAAGAGTAAGGCTATTTGATGGAACCATAATGAGGATTCCAAATGACAAGATTTTTACCACACATATCAGGAATCTTTCAAAAACTATTGTAAGAAGGGCTGACTTTGCCGTTGGCATAGCCTATAAAGAAAATATTAGCAAGGCAATATCTGAAATTAAAAAAACAATATCTGAAATGCCATATGTCTTGGTTGAACCAGAACCAATGGTTTGGACTGAACAGCTGGCAGATTCAAGTGTGAATCTGAGAGTATATGTATGGTATCCAGTGGATTCATTTGGTAATGTTGTACCAATACTTCCAAAGATTGTAAAAGAATGTCTCGACAGGGTAGGAATTGAGATTCCATTTCCACAAAGAACTATATGGTATCGAAAGGTTCCAGACGAATTAAAACAGAAATGACATGACACGTAACATTTTGAAAAATCTGTCGAGTAAATCTACTAGTTTTTTACAAATTACACAAAAACTGTCTTTGATTACAATATTCTTCTCCCATCCAGTCTGAGATTATTGCCGCAATACTTCAAGCGCCCTGCTGGATAAAATGTGGTAGAGGTGAAGATTGTGCTTGTCGGAGCGTTTAGTGCATTCATTTCAACTTATTAAATCATTTTAGGTCATATCATGTAATTGGAATCAAATCTTGTAGAGATAGTTGAAGGCACAACCAAGCTCCTAGTGCCTAAAGGATCATTAGTAGAGAAAGTCCCTCCAATGGAACCAGCTTTCTTTAATCCAAGAGCAAGGATAAACAGAGATTTTTCAATTATAGCATATGCCTCATTTCTAAAAACTTTCAGGGGGCCCAAGATCTTTCTTGATTCACTTGCAGGCATAGGTGCAAGGAGTGTTAGAGTCGCAAATGAATTGAGTACAATAGACAAAGTCTTCATCAATGATGTAAATCCAAAAGCCCTAGAGATCGCAGAAAATATTGCCAAATTAAACAATGTTACAAATTGTGTTTTCTCAGAAAATGAGGCTTGCAGATTTCTTAGCTTGCATTCTAAAAGAGAGCACAGAGGAGCAATTGTGGATATTGATCCATTTGGATCTCCATCAAAATACCTCGATTGTGGAATAAGAGCTACATTTCACGGTGGTCTTCTTTCTGTTACAGCTACAGATCTGACGGTATTACATGGCTTATTTCCTGCTGCGTGTAAGCGAAAGTACTATGGCGTGCCAGTCAAGGTGGAGTATGGGGATGAAATTGCGCTCAGACTAATTCTTGGATGTATGAACATAGTTGCGGGAAGATTAGATACAAAAATTGTACCCCTTTTTGTGCAAAATAACATGCATTACTACAAGGCATACGTGAAAGTTCTTGTAAAAACAAACGATAAGGATGAGATGGGATACATATTACATTGTAAAAATTGTGGCAATAGACACATTACAAGCGAAGTCAGATACGAATGTGAGATTTGCAATTTGAAAGCAGAACTTGCAGGTCCGCTCTGGGTTGGAAATATCTACAACAAAGACTTTGTAAATGAAATGATTATTGAAGAAAAACAATTTCAAGTAGATAAATCATGCAATAAAATATTAGAAAGATGCAAAGACGAGGCAGACATGCCTGTCACATATTTTACAATTGACGAGATAGCTCACTTGAAACGTTCTGCACCAGTTTCACTAGTAAAAACAATAGAAAAGATCCAGAATGCCGGTTTTAGGGCAAGTGCAACAAGCCTAAATCCCACAGGTTTTAAGACAGATGCCCGCATAGACGAAATCTTATCTACAATCTAGCTGCCAAGATATCCCAAGCAGATATGATACAATTCACTGCTTGATTTTCGGCTGGCTTTTGGTTTTTTTAGCTGCACTTTGACAAACTTTTTCTTCAGATAATCTCGAAATTCATTTGAATATTCACCGTCAAAGACCTTAAACAGCGCATTGCCCTTTCGTGCAAGAACGTGATCCATTATTTTGCTTGCCGAGTAATTCAAAGAGATTTGACGACCATGATCCATAGACCATGTACCGGTAATCTGTGGAGAAATGTCGCATATTACAGCATTTACCTTTGCACCAAAATAGTCAAAGATGGATTCCACAATTGACTCATCTTCAATGTTGCCGCGTATTATGTGAGCATTTGAAATTTCTTCAACAAATGCTTTGTCAATGCCCATAACTTTTCCCCTATTACCTGCCAATTCAAGAGCTACCTGAGTCCAGCCTCCCGGAGAACATCCCAAATCCAAAACGTAAAATCCCGGCCCAATAATTCTGTAAGAGATGTTTAATTCTTTGAGTTTGTATGCGGCTCTGCTCCTATACCCCTCTTGATGAGCTAATCTTCTATACAAGTCTCGCCGTGCGTCTATTAGTTTCATTTCTCAGTCTTTTTAGAATTTTCAGACTTGGTTTTTTTAGAGTTTCCAAACTCAGTCAAAACCCATTGTTCTATAAGAGGACATGTTCGTGGGCTTACTTCACCTTCTATTGTACACTTTTGTTCTACAGGACAGATAAGACATGGCGCAGATTCTATAGATAGTGTACTTACTGGAACATGAGCAATCTTAAGTTTGTATGTCCATCTTCCATCTTCCAAAATCTTTTCTCTTTTGATCAGGTGTTGTCTTTCAAGTTTTAGAGCAAGTCTTGAGCCATCCCTGCTTGAAAGTTTGAGTTTTTTCCACAACTCACTTTGAAACATACCGTCATCTCCACGTTTTGCAACATGGCTAAGTACGGTTGTTTTGAGTTTTTCCATGTCCAGTCCTTCAATCTCAAAGTTTTCAATCTCTTTTTCATCAATTTCCTCAAGTTCCTCCTCAATAGGTTCCGTTTGTTTCTTCTTTGTTTCAGAAATCTTCTTTTTGCCTTCCTTTGGAGATATTTTTTTTACTCCTTCTTTCTTTGCTTCTAACTTCTTTATCTCTACGACTTTCTTTACTTCAGTTTTCTTTGATGATTTTTTCTCTTTCTTTTTAGCCATAATTATATCTCAATAACAATAACGTTACTCCTCACTGATGCTTGGTTGATTGCAATATAATAACATATGATTCAATTATTGAACGTCAAATGCGGCAGTCACGTTTATGTCATTCTGATATGATTTATCCTTCATATCTGCTACAATCTGGTATGTTCCAGTACTATTGATAACTGGAGAAAACATCTCATGTAGCGGGAGCGTAGAATTTGTTTGGACAAAGCATTGTGAAAAGTAGGCATTCTGGGCTACGGCTTGCTTTGGGGAGGTCTTCAGATCATAGATCGTCATGTACAAGTCTCCACAGTCAAAAGAAGTGTTGTTTACTCTCACAGTGAAGTTTAATGGTGTAGATGCAGGATATGAATTCAAAAGATTCATTATTTTGATATCTTTGCTACCCTCTTGGGTAGGCTGGACTACAAAGTTAAACTGCAACATGTTTAGTTGTCTATCAGGCTGTGCCAGAACGTTTGACAAAACAAATCCACCTAGCACGACTGAAATTACTACAGGGAGTACGAAAACGACATAAGCTATTTTCCTTGCAGCCATTTTGTAATCTAACCACTTGAATTCCCTTATATCTATTTGGTCAGAAAATGAATTCTCATGATAATTTTGACGAATAAGTTAAATCACAGACTAGGCAATAGCCGCTAGATGCGACTTAGGAAATTTAGAGTTAGATCTTATCGTTGCATTCATGATTCGGGGGAGATCAAAGTTGGAGACTTGGCTGCATTTGTAGGAAGAAATGAGAGTGGCAAGACAACAATACTTGAGGCCCTTACTCTACTAAATAAAGATCAAAAGGTTTCAGAGTTGGATCTCTGCGACGAAATGTCGGAGGAATTAAAATCAGAAGTTAATCTCGCTGAAGGAGACTTTGATCTGAATGAAAAAGAGACTGCATTGATTAGAGAAAAATTCCCAAATCTTCAGGATATAAGAAAAGTTAAGATTTACAGGACAAACAAGAGCCCCCGCGTTCAGTATGACTTTGGAGAAATCAAGATAAGTGGAGAGGCAAGCAAGCGGCTCAATTCATGGGAAAATTTTGTAGATAGGATACAGGATTTTGTCAATTCCATGCCAAACCCCATTAGAATACGTGTTGATACGAAATTTCTATTAGCGTCTCCACCAAGGACAAGGGACGTTTTCATGAACATGATGTCAGAATTTAACAATAACATCTACTTGCTTGCCTCAGACGAGCCAAGTATAATATCAGAGTGGAAAAAGATCCATCAAGATTTGGACTACATATTTGATAATATGTTGATAGGTACAACTGAACGATCTGCCTTGGAAAACTTTATCGAAGATAAATTACATCCAAGGTTCGTCTACTTTTCAGATTACAAGAAGATACTTGGAAACATTGACCTTGAAGAGTTCTTGAGAGAAACAAGGGGAATTAGACCCAAAGGATTGGAGTATGTTGAAGAGTTTGACAAAGTAGAGACTGTTATGAATTTGTTTTACTTGGCAGAACTTGATGCAGAAAAGCTCGGAGAGGCTCAAAGCAGCCCTTCAAGACTAATAAAGCTGCTCCACACTTCAAGCAGAAAACTTAGTGATAGACTTAATCCTGCATGGAAGGGCGATCCCATTCATGTAGAGCTAAGATGGAACCCGGGAAACATTTTGAGCGTTGTAATATCCGATGTTCACAAAGATGGAACTGTCACCAATACAGGTCTTTTGAACAGAAGAGCTGAAGGATTCAAGTGGACGTTTTCTTTCATAGTAAACTTTGCAGCAGAAACTCAAAAAGCTGAGCTAAAAGAAGCAATACTATTGCTTGACGAGCCAGCAAGAAACTTACATCCTGCACAACAAAGAGGCATATCTGATCTTCTCAAAGGTCTTGCCGGTTCCAATCAAATATTATATGCCACTCATTCACCGTTTATGATATTTGATTACACTCCTGGAAATCTTTTGGTAGTAGAACTTGATAAGCGAAAACACCTAAGCCATATTTACTATGATTACTGGAATGCGGATGATCAGACATTAATTCCCATATTATACGGTCTTGCAAGAGGACTAACAGAATCTATCGTTGACAGACAAATTGGATTTAATTCAAGACCAGTAATTATTGTTGAAACAATGTCAGATTGCATGTATCTAAATGCATTTGATAAATTTCTCAAAGACCCAAATCTATCCATGAATCCATTGAACATAGTTCCAGCTTACAGTAAAAACTCGGTCATGTCTTTGGCCATCTTTTACAGAAATCACGGATATGATACATTTGTGTTGCTTGACAATACAGACGAATCTGGTCAGATCGCCACCCATCTTGAATCAAATCAATTCAAAAAGGTGCAAATGATATTTTTTGAGCTTGGCGGGCAAGCAAAGCAATACTTGGAAGATTTGATAATGGATGAAGATTACTTGTATGCAGTGAATCAAACATATGAAGTAAAGCTAAGAAAAGAAGGATACAAATCTCTAACTAAAGAGACTGTTTCATCGAAGGGAAAAAGAAGCATAATAGATAATCTAAATGAGATTTGGAAGGAAAATCAGCCTCTTGGATGGGAGAAATTCGATAGAGAAGAAATATGTAGATACATATGTGAAAAAATTGCCATAGGTGAAACTGATTTTTTGACCGATAAAACGAAAGACCAGTTCAGGACACTTTATCGACTAATAGCTGAGCGTATAAGACAGAATCAAAACCTAGGCTCACCGTCAAGTATCCCCTATCCACGACGAGAATAATTTAACTATTTTTTAGAATATTTACTTTACTCATAAATCATACAAGTAAAAACAACAGGAATGAATGATTTATCATTAAGATTTAATTTAGAGACTGGTTTGCTCTTTTGTTGAGAAGTGTTATTAAAATCTATTATCCTTATTGTTTTGATCATTAGCAGTACGTTTACTGGTCTCATACCTATGGTACATGCTTCATCTAACTTGGTAACAGTAACCTCAACAAATACCCCAGATGGTAAAACACAACTCCAAGTTACCAACAGTCCTTCAAACACTTTTGGCATTTCGTCTCTTACTTTACAGATTAAAAATGGAGATTTCAAATCTTTCACATTGATAAATGGATGGATAGGAAAGAAAACATCAGCTACCACCATAGCGTTTTTCGCTTCAAATCCAATCAATCCTGGTAACTCAACAACACTTACAGTCAGCACAGACCAGTCTACTCCAGATCTTGTGTGGAGTGCATTTGATTTGAATAATAATCAGCTAGGTACTGGTGAAATTGGAGCTCCAGTAATACCACCAAAATCATCACCAAATACAACCCAACCAGGAAATACAAACCAACCGCAGTCTACGCCTACCATAAATCCAGGAATACTAGGAACGTCGAATTTTAGAATCATACCTTCAACACCCGCACCGGGTTTTGATGTTCGGGTTGTTGGACAGAGCTTTGCGTCGTCGACATCACTTGATTTGTATTTGGGAAGCCAAAAGATAGATACTTTTTCGTCAGACAGTAACGGTAACTTTGTCATCACCACAACAATTCCTCAGAATCAACAAACAGGAAGTACATCTTTTGTTCTAAAGGACCAAGCAAATAATCAGAAAACATTCACTACATCCATAGAACCAGAACCACCCTCTCGTACGGTAAATCAATCAGTAATTTCATTAACTGTAAATGTTGATTCTATTTTACATCAAGGTGACACTGGAATAATTAGTGGGACAGCAAACCCTAGCAGCACTGTGACAATTTCTATATTGGATTCAACCGGAACAAGCATAACAACATTTACAGCAACTGCTGACAAAAAAGGAAACTATGCAATTTCACAAACAATTCCTAATGACAGGTCTTTTGGCAAGTACACAGTTACAGTTTCTGATGGACAAAATCAAGTCTCTAAAGTTTATACCGTAACAACCACCCATCAAATCGTAATATCAACACAACAACAAAAGTACGACCCTGGACAAACTGTGATAATAAATGGAACCTCGATATCTAACCAGCCTGTATCTATCACAATAAAAGATCCAACTAACAATCAAGTCTATGCAAAAGATGTCAATGTTACCTCAGATGGAAATATATCACTAACATATCAAATAGACTCCGGTGCCATCACAGGCACCTACGTTATCACTGCAACACAAGGAAGTGATTCAGTTCCTATCTACATCGGAGTGGGCGTAGACCCGGTAGCGCGTCTAGTGGCCACCTTGGATAAATTAAATTACCAAATTACCGACAAGCCAGTTCTCAGTATTTCAGCACCACCTGCTTCGACGTTAAATCTTGTAATAGTGGATCCTTCCAATAAAGAAAAGTTTTCAGACATCATTTTGGTAGGGCCAAACGGTTTTTCCACATATTCATTTAATTTAACATCTTATACTCCCGGCATATACTCTGCAGTACTAACCAGAGGAAATGACAAGACGGAAGATGACTTTGCAGTAGGGCTTCAAACTGGTTGTGGACAGATATCCCTTAGAACTGTAAAGGACACACATTTGCCAGGAGATGGTATTCTCATTTTCGGAAATGCCAACCCAGATTGCATCGTACAACTTGCTTTAACAGATCCAAATGGCCAAGAGGTAAAATCTGAACAAATATTTGTAGACAAATCAGGTATTTTTTCGGCATTTGACTTTAGAATACCAGATAATGGCGTATCTGGCACTTGGAGGTTAGATGCCACAAGCGGCATAAATCATAAAAGTGTGGACATTAACGTACAATCCCAATATCTAATGATCGTACAATTAGATAAAAGCCCCCCAGTCTATACTACAGGGTCACTCGTTCAGATTTCAGGAAGTGGGGCTGGTCAACAGGCTGGCGTGATCATCAACATACTTGGAGCAAGTAATTCAACCCTTGTTACTTTTGACATCCAGTCAACAAACAGCGGAGACTATAGTACAGAATGGCTTATTCCAGCGTCCTTCAGTACTGGAACCTATACGGTTGAAGTAAAATCCATAGCTGGTAAAGTAACAACACCCATAACAATTCAATAAACTCCAAATTAAGAAATATTTTTTACATCCCCAGCTTGTGAAGCATTTATGAATCTAAAAGAAAGAATTACAGAGATACCCGATTTTCCAAAAAAAGGCGTCTTATTTAGAGACATTAGTCCTCTTCTAAGAGATCCAGCAGCGCTTTCATTGGTAGTAGAAGAATTCTCAAAACGCATACATCCTAAAGAGGTGGACGTTTTTGTCGGCATAGAATCAAGAGGTTTTCCGCTAGCTTGTGCGCTGGCCCTCAAATACAACAAGGGCATGATAATGATAAGAAAGCAAGGAAAACTACCTGGTTCCACACACAAACTGACATACAACATAGAGTATGGCACTGCTACAATGGAAATTCAAAGTAGCGCAATTAAAAAAGGTGAGAGAGTCTTCATATGTGATGATTTACTTGCAACCGGCGGTACAGCAAAGACTGCAGCCAAGCTGGTTGAAAAGTTGGGCGGAATTGTTACAGGTTTTGCTTTCATCATAGAATTAACAGACCTGAAAGGATCTAAAGCAATTAAGAATTATAGATACGAATCACTGGTGAAATATTGACAGAACAAGCGGAGATCGGGATATTTGGTGGTACTGGGATTTATGATCCAGGGTTACTAGATGAGAGCAAAGAAATCACAGTAGAAACACCATTTGGAAAGACTTCTGACTCGATAACCGTTGGAGTCTACAAAGGCAGAAAGGTTGCTTTCATGCCCAGACATGGAAGAAAGCACACAATTCCACCACATATGATAAACTTTAGAGCAAATATCTGGGCCTTCAAAGAGATGGGCATTAAGCGAATAATAGCACCATCAGCTGTTGGTAGCCTGCAAGAAAAACTAAAACCGGGAGATGTTGTAATTCCTACTCAGTTCATTGATTTTACAAAATCAAGAAAATATACCTTTTTTGAAGATGATAAAGTAGTGCACATATCAGTAGCTGACCCTTTTTGCCCCGAACTTCAGGCCTCGGTATACAATGCTGCAAAAAAGATGGATTTGCACTTGCACAAGGATGCAACATATGTTTGCATAGAGGGGCCTAGGTTTTCCACAAGGGCAGAGTCCAAGTTCTACAAGAATGCCACAGGAGCTGACATAATAGGAATGACCCTAGTTCCAGAATGCCAACTTGCAAGAGAGGCCCAAATGTGCTATGTCTCAATCTCTACTGTTACAGATTATGATGTATGGGCAGACAAACCAGTAACTGCCAAGGAAGTTTTAGAGACACTGTCAAAGAATGTCAAGATCACAAAGAATCTTCTTGGAATGCTTCTTGACTTGATTCCTCAACAAAGAAGCTGCGCTTGTGCAAAAGCATTGGAAGAAGCAGGATTTTAATCGTCTGCAAAGGACTCTTTCTTGAGACCTTCAGGTAAAGAGATATCTCCATGAACTAGCTTTTGTTGTAGTTCACCTATTACTTTATCCACGTCATAACCAAGTTTTACCAATTCCTTTTGAACAGATTTTGAAATTTTAGCCCCAATATTATGACCTCCGATCCTTCCAAATGCAATGGCATTAAACTTGAAGGAGTTACCATCCACAATAAAAATACCTGTTATCTTGGCTGCCATTTGACTGCCACGCACGTTTTTGATATGAACCTCAAGATTCATGGCATGTTCTTATATCTCTACGGCCTTATTTACAGAATTTTCAATTAAAAAGTTCCAGTGCTTGTCATCTTCTATTTTAAAGTCCTTGATTTTTAGAAGGATGACTTTATCTTCCAGGCATTCATGTTGAATTTCATCATCTTTCTTGATCTTAACAAGCTTCCATTTCTCTTTGTGTTTTTTCAGATTGCATAGAAGAACAGCCCATTTCTGATCTGAAGATATCTTTGGCATTCCAACATAATCAACAATACTTTCAATTCCAAGTTGTTTTTCTTCACAAAATACTTTCTTGCACTTTACACAACGCCAGATGTCTACAGAACCAATAGTTCGCTTTTCATAGTTTATGTTAGTAACTCCAAAGTAAACTATCTCATGTTTGCAGGAGTCTGGTTCTTCTGACATTATGCCTTTTCAATATTGGGTCCTATTTAGTTCTTGCATCATCATATGGTTTTTCTAAAACAATTGATATGTTGTCAACCAGCAAATTCTTTTTAAAAGGAATATTTTCTTTCAAACACATTCTTCTATACATGTTAACTACAGCAAACCTTGGATGCATAGATTCAAACTCTGTCGTTGTAATATCAATAAACCCCCCCAAGTCAACAAGATTTTTTGTCACTTCAGATGCTTGTGAATCTGATATGCTAAGACTTTGTGCAACATCCTTTGCTGATTTTTTTCCTTCTTTTACAACCAGAACGAAAACTTTTGCTTGTATTGGAGATAGTCTAAGTTCTGAGACAAGTTTTTCTTCAACATCATCTATGCTTACACTCACAAGTGCTGAGACAAATTTTGCCATAATTAAAGATGTTCAAAGCTATGAAATTAAATAACGAAGACGGACAGTTCTGTCATGAGACTAGTAATAGGCATAACAGGCAGTTCTGGTATTGTTTACGGAATAAGAATGCTCGAAGTCCTGAAACGATACAATATTGATGTTCATCTCGTAATGACTGAATGGGCTAAAAAGTGCTTGGCGTTGGAAACAGATTTTGATTTAAACTATGTCAAATCATTGGCAGGTAGTTATTCTGAGGATTCCAACATGGCTGCAAGTGTTTCAAGTGGCACATACAAAACAGATGGAATGATCATAATACCTTGTAGTATGAAGACACTTTCAAGCATAGCAAATGGCTATGAAGAAACTCTGGTTGCACGTGCTGCAGGCGTCACTATAAAAGAATCCCGCAAGCTGGTAATTGTTCCAAGAGAAACACCACTAACTGGCATTCATCTTGAAAACATGCTAAAGCTTGCAAGAATAGGAATAGTTATCCTACCTGCAATGCCCGGATTCTACAACAAGCCAAAAAATGTAGATGATTTGATAAATCATGTGGTTGGAAAGTGTCTTGACCAATTTGATATTGAACACGATCTTTTCAAGAGATGGGGAACCTCATCTCTCAATCGATGATTAAGAGCACACCTGCATAAAGCATAAACTAGAATTAGATTGTAAAATCGACGAGTGTTTATATTTGGAGGGATGGTTGTTGATACAGAACAGATTGACTAGCTACAAAAGCCGATATTCCAATGACAAGTCGTTTGATTTCATAATACCGCTTATGGTTTTGCTATTTCTGGGAATTGTATATGTATTATCGTTAAGAGACGATGCAGGATATGTTAGCTTCATTTTAATTGGAATAACGGCTGTAATCATGATTTATTGGGTAAGAGTACTCAAGGAAATGACAAAAGACAGTCAGCCACAATATGCTCCTAAAGAATCAGAGGCAAAGAACTGGGTCTATGATCTGATTAAAGGAGATAATGAAATTGTGTTTGTAGCAGAGGTACCAGGCCCGGAAGAACAGGTAACTGTGAGATTAATTAATGGAGTCCTATACATACGAGGTTCAGGTCACTTTTCAAAAGAAGTCCCAATAGAGACAACGCCTGACATGGGAATACATGACTTCAAATACAGAAACGGAGTTCTCACGCTAAGAATAAAGAAACTAGAAGCTCTTTGATTCTTCTAGTTTTGCTGGAAGATATTTATCTGTAATATTTGTCAGGCCATATTTTGAGAATGCCTCTAATTCTGCTTTTCTCTTAAGTTTTAGAAAGACTTCTAATTGTTTCTTCCAGTTTCCTTCTTGATATCTCGGGTCTTTTTGAAGATCATAGATTCTTTTAATGTCAGACTCGGTCATTGGAATGGTAGGAAGTTTGTATTTTTCAATGTCAGTGGCCCACACTCCAAGCCATTTGGCATCTGGGACAGTTAGTTCACGTAAATGAGCAGCGTTAGCTGACCCAGATTTTATAACCATGGCAATGTGTTCCCCATATACATCACCGTCAGCTAGAATCACTACTGGAAGCCCCAATTCTTGATTCAGTCTTCTCAAAAGATTTCTTGTAGAACGCGGTGCCTGACCTGCAGTATCCACTATAATTGATTTGAATTTTTTGTGTACTTTTTCTTCTACAAATCTTGTGAAAAGACCGCCCTTCTCGATTGCTATGACTAGTTCAGCACTAGTATCTACCAACTCTGCGCTACTAAGACTTGGGCCTATCAGATAACCATCTGGATGATCAGAAAGATTCATTCTTTTGCCCTCATATCCCGGTACTGTATATTCAATAGTCAAATCTCCAAAGACACTGCTCCTCTCCTCAGGGAAGATGTGAAACTCTTCACGGGGGCTTAGGGTAACAGCTTCCAAGTCTACTATGATATTATCTGATTCTGGTTGGTCTTCAAAATCAATACTAAATGCCTGAGAAGAATAGTAAATGTCTCTCAGTGTAGACGATTTACCCTCTCTTACCAATCTATTAACAAAAAATGCAAGCCATGCAAGCTGTGTATAAGAGCGAAGCTGTGACATATTTCTTGAGCTTCTAACTGCGTTTGCACTACCTAAAATATACTGCCTTAGTTTCTTGTCGTAGACAATGTTACTTACAGATCTACTTGGGATAAC
>JBOGRA010000038.1:0-14241 GCA_050749325.1 Nitrosotalea sp.
GTTCAGTGCAAGTAGCTGCATCAAAGGCAAGGGTACCATTGGACAAGAGCCGAGTCATAACTATGCACATATCAACAAGCATTGAAGAGAAGAAACTCGAACTCCAAAAGGCGCTAATAGACGGATTAAGTGTGGTGCTAGTACCACGCCCATGGCCTAAAGAGCCCGCTAAGCACTTTATGCAGTCAGAGATTGCGGTTTATCTGAAAAATCATGGGTTTGACACCTCTGGCATGAAGGTGCATGTTTTCGAATTTCTCACAATAGAAAAGGAGACTTGTTTTGTTGGAACAGTGAAAGATTTGGAAGGAAGGCAGTTCTCTGATCTTTCCGTAATGGTATTTGATCAGACAAGGCTGGAATCATATATCAATTTCAAGTAGGATTGCTTTTGCCGTCTAGTGAAGGCTTGGCGTAGGACCCGTATATGTACCAGTATTGGTGGAATGGGTCTGGGTGGATGGGATTGAGACAATTATGCCATTCATCCATGTGTATGAGGGATCATAGAACCTGATAATTCCAGAACTGTTAATGATGACCGGGAAGCTTTGGCCAGGAGCTATCGAGTTGCTCTTTATCTTGCCGTCTGGAACATATGGATTTACTGTACTGAAGGTGGCAGTACCACTCCATATTAAATGAGCAACAGAGTCGTTGTTGGTCCAAATTACTGTAGTGCCAGGTACAATTTGGACCTGGTCCGGAGAATAATATCCGTTAACATAGTTTTGATTTTGTTGGGAGGCAGCCCCACCAGCTGATGATGATCCCGGTAAAATGCTCACTTGCACTGGCGGCATTGATGATATTTGTGAAACCGAGAGTATGGCACCATTTATCCATGTGTTGGATGGATCGTAAAAAGAGAATACGCCTGTTCCGGATACTGTAAACTTGAGGCTTTGGCCCGGAGCTATGATGCCGGTGTCTATCTTTCCGTCGGGGTTAAAGGAGGGAGCCGCGGTGAGTTGCTGTCCCTTAGTACCGGTTGTCATAGATTGTTGTTGGCCGCTCACAATTCTGTGTGCAACCGAGTCTTGATTTACCCAAACAATTGTAGAGCCCGGTGTAACTTGTACAGAAGATGGAGAGAGGTACTGGTTACTTGTGGCAGTTGATGCCCCAGGCAATATGTTAATCTGTACTGTTTGTGTTGCAGTTGAGACCGACATCGGGCTTATCACCCCTATCATCCAGGTATAATTAGGATCAAAGAATGTTATATCGCCAGCAGTTTGATCCGGTGATAGATTCAGGTATTGTGCAGATGCTGCACTAAGACGGGCGCTGGAATCAAAATTGGTTATGGTATATTGAAAAGATTGGCCAGGAGCTATTACACCGCTGTCTATCTTTCCGTCAGAAGTAAATGTTGGTAATGAAGAACTGCTGCCAGTAACAGATGCCGTCCCACTCATTATTCTATGAGATACATTGTCATTGTTGGTCCAGATTATTGTGGTGCCAGGAGTTACGGCAGTAACCGAGGGGGAGAAGAAGACCAGATTAGTTGGATTGGATGCGCCAGCAACTATACTTATTTTTACAACATTTGATTGCGTTTGATTTTGTTGTGGTGTGGTTGTTGTTTGCGAAGTTGGCGAAGTAACCGGCGGGGAGTATGTTCCAGCAGTGATTACTTTGGCGCTGTAAATAACTCTGAATGTTTCAGAGCCTACTATTTGACCAGTAATGCTGTAAACAACACCGTCCTGATTGCTTTGTATCTGTCTTCCAAAGAGATTGATCTGTATTGTATTGCCACTCTGGTCCTGCGCATTTCCTTTGAGAAGCAGAAATTTCCCGTCTCGTAACAGGGTGGTTGTCCAATTACCAGAGTTGAGATAGCTGTCGCCATTAATTGTAACAAGACCGTTATCTAGTGTAGAAAGTATGCTGCTTCCACTTTGAGTGCCTGCAGTTAGTTGTATGTCAAGTGTGGAATCAAGAATGTTTTGTGTCCCTGCTACAAAACCTGTAGCTTCAATCAGATATTTGTCGCTGGATATAAAATCAGAATATGCGTTAGAGGGAAAGCAAAATATGACTAGAAAACCCGTAATTGCAATTAGTAATGGTACACTGGACCTCATTTGATTAGCTAGACTCAAAACTCGTATTTAATGGCTGGGTATAATTTCTTCAAACAATTAGGCAATTCCCGGTTGATTATCTCTTTTTGCCAGTCCGTTCATGTTAGCTCATTTGCTGTTCCATGAACTGTTTTCTCTTTTCCTCCTCCTCCAGTTCTTTCATGTCCAGTGACCCAAGCTCCAAAATTTGCAAAAGTTTTGCAAGTATGAGTTGAGCCGACTTTGGTTGAATGACATTTGGATTATCTATTTCTGCAAGGATGCAAATACTGTCAAGTTGCTTTTCCTTTGCAATTCCCAGTACCAATCCATTAAAGCCAGCTATCTGGCCTTGTCCATTGAGCGGCTCTAACTTTTTCTTCTTTAACAAGTTTAGGTATTTTGATGCTGTTGTGGCAGCAAACAATTTGGGCTCGGCTGGGCTGGGTTGCCTCAATGCAGCTCCAATGGAATAGAGCATGCTTACTTTGAGTTTTTTTGCCATGCTAACTACCTCATAGCACAACTCGTAAAGTCGCCGAGGATCAGAGGGATTAAACTCCCCGGAAAAGAGCACAATGTTTTCCTTTTGCAAATAATGAAATTTGTAGCTTGATTGATCATATTTTATCAGTCCTTGCTCATATGATACCGCAGGTGGCCAGAATGCATAGATCTCTGCAAATAATTTTGCCCCTAGTTTTTTCACAAGAAAATCCATTCCAATTCCAGCAACGTTCCCCATGTCTGGAAGCGCGGCTATCATTATGGGTTTGTTTAGTTTTGGAAGTGTGTGGACCTTAAGGCCTAACATTACCTTGACTGTTCTGTGTTAAAATAAAAACGAATCTAGGATGTGTTGGGGTGAACCAGGGTCGATCCAAATTCTTGGATCATGGCATATTCAATGAATGCTGCTGCCAGTAACAATGCAACCACAATTCCTATTTCGATTGCGGTTGGGCGTATCATTTCTCTGAGATTCCTTCTTCTCAATATTGTATTGATGAGAAGAAAACTTCTTGACATTCCGATGGAATAGGCAATTAGCTCCATTACGCCAAAAGGTGAAAGATACAGTATTGCAAGTGGTGGAAGTTTTGCAAGTGTCGGTGTGGTGGATACTAGTGCCTTAAAGGCAACTCCAGTTGACCACGCAGCAAAGGACCCCCAAGCTATTCCAAAGCCTGGCAGAAACATGGGCAGTGCAACAGATGTATTATGAGTAAAAATTCCTATTGCATTAATTCCTTCTACAGTGTGTTGGAACTCTTTAACAAATGACTTGGAATCCTCGTCAGATAGATTGCTTTCACTGCCAACAGAATATGCGCCTGAAAATATTGCAATGAAAATCAGAAAAATTAAGACCCGTTTTTTTATCAACAACGGGTTTGACTTGAGGAGTTATTTGAGGGTTGACAGCTCGGGCAGATTTAATTAAAAGTTGTATTATGACAGTTTGTGAAAGAAGAGGTTTCCTCGGCAGTAACATATGCCCTGAGCAAGGGATTTCAGATTCATCCTGATGCTTTTAGGATATTAGAAAAGATAGATGTGAAGGAACTCCAAAAAATAATTAAGCAGATTGTTCGTGAAAAGGCAAAGCAAAATCTGTTTTTGATAAATCAGAGTGACCTCAAAATGTTTGTAGAGTCAGAAGTTGATGGTAGTGTTGAGGACAAGTATGAGATATTGTTTGATCCCACAAAGAAGGTCACGTCAGCAGAGGGAATAGATGGTTTTACTGCTCTTTTTTCTGACAGATACTCAAAACTGCTCAAAATAATGATGCAGAGATCACAGGCAAAGAAACTTACGCCAATTAAGAATATGACAGATGGCAAGCTTGGTGAGGAGACGTTTGTTGCAGGCCTCCTGATGGACAGAAAGATTGACCGAGATGTAACCAAGTTAGTAATAGATGATCCTACAGGTTCTGTTGAGATTTTGGTGTGGAATCAAGAATTGCAGGAGACTGCAAACTCGCTTTTAATGGACCAGTTTGTAATGGTGGGAGTTACAAATGGCAAAAATGGTGGATTTATCGCAAAGGATCTTCTGGTTCCAGATGTCCCAGATCATATAGCAAATCGCTCAAAGACTGAGACGTACGCTGTCCTGATATCAGACATTCACATAGGTAGCCGGTATTTTATGGAAAAGGAGTTTACAGAGTTTATTTCCTGGCTGTCAAGTCCTGACCCAGTGGCAAGAAAGGTCAGGTTTCTCTTGATATGTGGAGATATAGTTGACGGGATTGGAATCTTTCCAAATCAAGACAAGGAGTTGCTTATCATGGATATAGACGGCCAGATGGCAAAGGCAGCCCAGTTGCTAGACAAGATTCCAAAACACATCAAGACATTCATAATTCCTGGCAATCATGATCCTGGTAGAAGGGCCCTTCCACAGCCTGCCATACCAGAAAAATATAACATGAGTTTGTGGAATAGAGAGAATTTTTTCATGTTAGGAAATCCCGCCTTTTTGGATCTTAATGGTGTAAAGGTGTTGATGTTCCATGGCCAGAGCCTCGATGATGTGGTGGGAACTACCCCTGGCCTAAGCTACGCACAGCCAGCAAGGGCAATGCGGGCATTGTTGAGGACAAGGCATCTCAGTCCTATTTATGGAAAGCGTACCCCAATTGCACCTGAGCTTGAAGATTTTATGGTGATAAATGAAGTTCCAGATATCTTTCATTCCGGCCATGTTCATGTCGTTGACCTTGACATGTACAAGGGAACATTGATAGTAAATTCTGGGGCCTGGCAGAGCCAGACTGGCTATCAGGCAAGCGGTGGGATCGTCCCAACACCTGGAATAGCCATAATCATAAACTTGGCCACAATGAAGGTCTTTACAAAAGACTTTACCGAGAAAGCAGATTAGTTATAGAAGATCTTCTAGGGCCAGGTCTTCCTTGAATGCTTTTTTTATAGTATCCGGATTTAGTGTTAAAGCAAATTTCTTTGTTCTTCCATGCATGCCCTGATGGATTATCTTGCCTGAGATAAGCCCTGTCATCTCAATCTCGCTTAGCATTTGGGTTACTCTGCGTTGTGTGAGCTCCTTCTGTCTGGTGGTCTTGCAGAGGTTCTTGTATGATTGGTATATCTCACCTGTCGTGTTGCCGTTTGCCTTCATTACCGCAAGTATGAGTAGTTTTTCGTGAAGTGGATATGAGTTGAGTGCCGTGGTTTCCTTGTCCTCTTCCATCTTCAATGAGGCCCTGCGAATGTGGTCTTCTTTTATGATATCAGATTGCTCCCGTTCTGCTATCTCGCCTGCCACACGAAGTAGGTCTATTGCTCGTCTTGCGTCACCATGTTCCTGGCCCGACATTGCAGCACATAGGTTCAGGGCGGCAGGGTCTACTATGTTTGGAATAAAGGCTTCCTTGATCCTATCTGTCAGTATCTCCTTGATCTGGTTAACTGTATAGTTGGTAAAGACAATCTCTTCCTCGCTTAAACTGCTTAGAACTCGGGGGTCCAGCCTTTCCTTGAATGTTAGGTCATTTGATATGCCAATCAAAGTAAGTGAGCCTTTTTTCAACCTCTCGTTTGCTCGTGTTAATGAATAGAAAACATCCTTTCCTGTCTTTGATACTAATTCTGCCAGATAGTCAATCTCATCTACTACAAAGACGGTATTGAGTGTGTTTTTCTCGATTATTGCTATCAATCTGTTGAAGACTTCACTAATTGATAATCCAGTTGTCGGTAACTCCTTTTGTGATACAAGCCCTAACTGGCGGCCAAACTTTACCAAAAGTCCGTATAATGTGGTCTCTTCTTTTGCATTTGCATATAATAGTTGTATTGGAAATGAGCCATCCTTAACCCGCTCTTGAATTTTATCTAGTACTTTTTTTACAACCAATGTCTTTCCCGTACCCGGTTTGCCATATATCAATAGGTTTGACGGTCTGGCTTTTTTTAGTAGTGGAATTAGTGATTGGGTAACTTTTTTTTGTTCGTCATCTCTATGCAATACCATATTTGGTATGAATGTAAAATGTAGTACCTCCCTATTTTTGAATAATGATTTACCGTTTACTGCATCATCAAGTAACTTGTCAATAGGATCTCTTGTCATCAACCCACACACCATTGTTTCTTCTCTATCCACATATGGACTCTACCTACTAATTAGATTAGAATAGAATAACTAATTCAAATTTAGTATATCATTAATTATATTTATTTTCTTAAAAAAAATTTTTTTAAATAAAGCTAGAGTGGAAGAATAGGTGTGTGGGTATTCCTAGGACTGGTTAACAATTAGTGAAGTTAGTGTTAAGATTGACCAACAAATAACCCAAAATAACCCCCTTATTTCCACTCTAGGCGTGAAGATAGACCTTAACATTGTTAATATGCCTAAATGGACCCCCTTATTTCCACTCTAGGCATAGTTTTGACCTACAAATAGGTGAAGACTTGGAAAGCCTGTTAAGATGGGAAAAACACCCACGCGTGGATTACACAGTGAATGTTAACAAACTTACTTGTTAACAATTCTTCTATGATCCATTCAAGTGTTAAGGTGTTAACCTGATCGATCACAATGGCCAGAAAACGAATACGAATAGACTTGGAGGACGCAGAGGGCGCCAAATACAACCTCAGTTTAGAGGGCAATGTTACCCGTGAAAAAATGCTAAAGATATTCGAGTTAATGGATTTGATGAATATAGAGGAGCCTGAGGAATCAATACACCTTGATACCATTGGAGCCAAAATCTGGAATGTTGTAGACAAACACTTCCCAATGGGCAAGTTTACCTCCTCAACAATCCTTGAAAAATATGAGGATGAGTATGAAGAGCCAATCAAACTAAGTGTGATATCTACATACCTCTCAAGATTTACTCTTAAGGGAAAAATGACAAGAGAGAGAAACGGAAAGGAGTGGAATTACCAGATACTCAAACTAACCCAAAAAGGACGGCCCACAACTTAGGAAATTGTTGCCTTCTTGACAACCAAATGATCACCCTCGACCATCATCTTGACATAATCACCCTTCTGAAGCTCAAGGTATCTCCTAAAGTCCTTCGGGATTGAGATCGTGCCTGCAGAGGTTATTTTTATTAACTGTTCTACATCTGACATACTGTTCATTATAAATTCAATAATTTAAGATTTTATAATAAAACAAGATTAATAATTTATGTTATTTTTTCTCCATTTTTGACCCAAAAAGCTACTGGATAACTTTTCAGTAACCAAAAGCCTGTAAAATTAGGACCTAATAATGGATTAAACCAAGATCAAAACCCTACTGGCTTTCTACTGTTGGGGCCTTTAGCGATCCTATCCTAATAAGCCCTTTCTCAGTTATCTTGTAAGTAAATGGCTTTGTCCACATATCTCGTTCAACCAAGCCCTCCTCAAAGAGCTTTTTCATCATACGTGATGTGTGTTCCCGGGTTCTTCCTATTGTGACCTGGATGTCACGTGATGTCATGGGTTTTTCTGTGATTAATCGCAGCACGTATTCTATTGCGCTTCCAAAACTCATATTATGTGTCCTTTCCTTGGATTTCTCTGCTTTTACCTCTGTAATTATTACTGATTCTTGTTTCTTCTCTGGTTTGGGAATTTGTGCCTGTATGAGTTCTTCAGGTTCCTTGGCTATTTCTAATAAATCTAACTTGATTTTCATATCTATTAATAAATTTTCATAATATTGTAGTCGTTCTACCAAAATTTTTAGATCCTTGCCTTGTGAACCTATGTGTGGCTTTACTTTGTTATATATTGTTATACATACAACACCAATCACAAACGAAACTATTACACCCAAAATTGTTCCCATGTCTATATCTACTAACATCACTGGACATCATATATGATGTGATTTATCATGTTTGAGTAAAATAATTTTACACAATACACATCAATCACAAACATATTTGTCACGAATTATTTCTTATGTTACATGTTCATACGTATAAAAAATCACAGTTTACACATTCGTTCTAGCAACTCGTGTATCACAACAATGACTTGTTCCTCACGTTCAGGGAAAACATCACTATTTTTTATCACAGAAACCTGTTCTGAAAGGCGATTAATCACATCCATATCCTCTTCACGAATAATACCTAATGCTCTGAATAATATCCAAGAGTAACATAACGCATGGAACTTCTCCTGGGACTGCCCAACCTGCCTATAGAAAGCCCCTTTAGTTATGGTAAACTGCGAGTCTGATAGGTTCCGTCTTTTTAAAATAATTTCAATTTGACGCTCTGTAAACAATGATTTTTTTATAATTTGTTTTATTATATTATTCAAATTATCTTCTGTATGTATGCTCAAAGCTATACATATCTGTATTACTCTATTCAATTAAACTTTTAACGAATAGCTATCAACCAGTCATATGCAAAGCGTAGAAAGATACCTAACAGTCTCTAGAAAGAAGAAAGGGGCCTTACTTTTCCTATTAATTGACTCAGAAAACGATGGAAAAAATTCTGCATCACGACTTGCAAAAGATGCAGAAAAGAGCGGTGCCTCGATTATACTGGTTGGAGGCTCGTCTGCAACTGACCAGATAGCCATGGCAGAGACCGTCAAAAATATCAAAAAATCTGTCAAGATTCCCGTGATACTATTTCCAGGAAATGTTACAGGTGTTGTTCCCGGAGCAGATGCTATATTATTTAGCTCACTATTGAACTCTGACAACCCATACTTTATCTCCCAAGCCCAGGCATTGGGTGCTCCAAATGTACTTAGATTTGGTCTAGAACCTCTACCAACGGCTTACATCATAATTGGTGAGGGCACAACGGTATGGCATGTTGGTTCTGCAAGAACTATTCCATTTGACAAACCAAGCTTGGCAGCCATGTATGCCCTGTCTGCACAATTCATGGGCATGAGATTTGTATATCTTGAAGCAGGCTCTGGCGCAAAATCAAATGTTAGGCCAGAGATGGTGGCAGCTGTTAGAAAGATCTTCAAGGGATTTCTCATAGTTGGTGGGGGAATTCGAAATGCCCATACTGCTGGCGAGATCGTAAAGGCTGGTGCTGATGCCATAGTAATTGGCACATTTATTGAAAAAGGCGGAAGTTTCAAAACAATAGCCGATATCGTAAAAACCATCCAGTCCGTAAGGAAATAGCATGTCTGAAAATATCGCATTGAGACTCAAGGAAGTCCCCATGCCAGAGTCATATCGTGATTATTATAACAAGCTGTCAAGTGAGGTCTTTTCTATTTTTGAAAAAGCTGCTGCTGCAAAGGCCACCCTAGCAGATTCCTCTGGGATGGTGGAGCCCAAGATAGCGTTTGATCTAGCTGATCGTGTATCCAAAATGCACGACATTGACGTCACAGAAAATCTCAGAAACCTTATCCAGACAACAACAAAGGAGCTAGCTGCACTCAAACTTGCAGAAGAGATAGCTCAGGGCAAGTATTCCGGTACTCAGACAGACCTGCAAGAGAAGCTTGACCTGGCGGTGCGTGTAGGATTGGCAATAGTGACTGAAGGTGTGACAATAGCCCCTCTTCAGGGAATAAGCGAGGTTAAGATAAAGAAGAACGCTGATGGCTCTGACTATCTATCAGTCTCATTTGCAGGACCTATACGTTCTGCAGGGGGTACAGAGGCAGCATCAACCATACTTATTGCAGACCATGTACGCAAGATTGCCGGGCTTGACAAGTACAAAGCCAATTCCTACGATGATGAGACGGGGCGATTTGTAGAGGAACTGCGTCTCTATGAGAGGGAGGTAGGAAGCTTTCAGTTCCATGTTCCCGACGAGGATGTGATAGCTACTATTTCCAACCTTCCTGTGGAGCTTAATGGTATAGACACCGACCCAGTAGAGATTGTAAGTCATAGAAACATGGTAAGAATAAACACAAACAGAGTTCGAGGCGGGGCACTTCGTGTACTCAACGACGGGCTCATTGGCAGGTCTCGCAAGCTGCTAAAACTCATTGATTTATTCAAGCTAGATGGCTGGGAGTGGCTCAAGGACCTAAAGGGCGCCATCCAGACTGGAGACGAGGATGCAGCAGCACATAGAATGAGGGAGGTAATTACTGGCAGGTCTGTTCTTTCAATGCCAAAAAAACTCGGTGGGTTCAGGCTACGATATGGCCGGGCATGTAATACAGGCTTTGCATCAGTTGGGGTTCATCCAGTCGTTGCAGAAATTTTAGATCACGTTATCGCAGTTGGCACCCAGATAAAACTCGACATACCAGGAAAAGCGTCAACCATTGCATTTGTAGATTCAATTGATACTCCAGTTGTCAGGCTAGACAATGGAAATGTAGTCAAGATAAGGGATACACTGCATGGAATTCAGCTAAAGCCGCACATTGAAAAAATTCTGCATCTTGGCGACATTCTCATAAGCTATGGCGACTTTCTTGAGAACAACGCAGAGCTTGTACCAACTGGATATGTTGAAGAGTTCTGGATTGAGGAGCTAAAAGAAAAGGTTGCAAAGTACGAACCAGACGACACTGATCTGTTAGGTAACGTACACAAGATTCCAGACATTGAAGAAGCATTTGGAATATCACTTAACTTTGGAATTGGGCTCCATCCGCACTATTTGTATTATTGGGATCAGATTACGGTTGAAGAATTAGAAAAGATCCTAAATCCAAACAAGATAGAATCTGACCTAGTAGTTTATCAAAAAGATACCAAAGAAATCTTGGAAAAACTCGGAGTTCCCCACGAGTTGGCTGGGGATACAATCATGATAAAAGACAACGAGGCAAAAATTTTCTCTTACTTGTTATTTAGAAAGCCAGTTCAATTGGACAAGACATTGTCAGTGCCGGAAATAATTTCCCTGTCATCGGGAATTAAGATACGCCCCAAGTTCTCAACGGCGGTAGGCGTAAGGGTTGGTAGGCCTGAAAAGGCATCACTTAGAAAGATGAAGCCTCCCGTACATACGCTCTTTCCAGTAGGAAGCAAAGGCGGTGCATCACGTGACCTTCTCAAGGCAGCAAAACAACCCAACTTTTACTGTAACATCAATAACAGAACATGCAAAAACTGCAACCAGCCTTCAATTAGCATAACATGCCAGCGATGCAAGACCAAGACCGCCACAACGTTTGTCTGTCCAAAATGCCGTGACGAACTAGAAGAGGCCCACTGCCCCAAGTGTAAAGCTAGAGCATATGCCCATTCGTATCGTGCATTTCCTCTCAAGGAGTTGCTTTATTTCGCACAGGAAAGAACAGGCATTAGGGCCCAAGAGCCATTCAAAGGAGTAAAGGAACTCATTAACCAAGACCGAGTGCCAGAACCATTGGAAAAAGGGCTCATACGACAGAGCTTGAACCTTAATGTATTCAAGGACGGCACAATCAGGTTTGATGCAACAAATGCACCACTTTCACACTTTAAACCGTCATGGATTGGCACAACACCTGAGAAGCTTGTAGATCTTGGATATACGCATGACACCGAAGGCAAGCCACTTGTAAGTCAAGACCAGTTAATCGAGCTGAAAACTCAGGACGTCATAATTCCAAAAGAATGTGGTGAAACCTTGGTTCTGGTTTGCCAATATTTGGACCGAGAACTTGGAAAATTATTTGCCCATCCTACATATTATAATGCAAAAAAGACCGATGACCTGATTGGTCACTTGATAATTGGACTTGCACCGCACACATCTGTTGGAATTGTGGGAAGAATCATTGGCTATACCAATACACAAGTATGTCTTGGTACCGCGGTATGGCACTCGGCAAAAAGGAGGGATGCCGATGGTGACGCAGACTCGATCATGCTATTGATGGACAGCCTGCTTAACTTTTCAAGATTGTTTCTGTCTGACAGAATTGGGGGGTTGATGGATGCGCCATTACTTGTACAGCCAATCGTAATACCGCAAGAAGTCCAAAGGCAAGCTCACAACTTTGAGGTAGCAAACAGTTACCCATTGTCATTTTTTGAGGCAACATTACAAAAAGAAAAAGCAAGTGAGATAAAAGGTGTTGAAATTCTAAAATCAAGGCTAGAGACTGAAAAACAATTCTATGGTTATGGATTCACACATAATACCAATACTCTTACCACATCAAAACCCCGCAGCGCATATTCTACGCTAGGGTCAGTTCTTGAAAAACTAGACATGCAAATTAGGACTGCAGACATGATCAATGCGGTAGACCCAAGCGAGGTGGTCTCTATGGTAATGACTACACATCTCTTGCCTGACATAATGGGAAATCTTAGGGCATATTCTGGTCAATCATTTAGGTGTACATCATGCGGTGCAAGCTACCGAAGAATTCCTCTTGCAGGAAAATGTCTCGAGTGTGAAAACAAACTTATTCAAACAATAACGAGGCCATCTGTCCAAAAATATCTCAAGCTTGCAAAAAGAATGCTTGGCAAGTACAGGATTGAACCATATCTGAGAGGAAGGGTCCTCTCTTTACTGGACGAACTCGAACTTGTATTTGGTAAAGAAGATGGTAGCCAGGCATTGCTTACAGATTATGCCTAACGAAGCTTGACATAGTCATATCCACCCATCTTGCTCTCAAAGCAATAGTGGACCTTCTGGAACTTTTTCCTGAATCGCTTGACTTCTAATGCAATCTTCTTTTTGTCTTTTTTATCCACAACTACATTTTTGATAAATTCTGCAACCTGCCTCATTTGAGATTCTCTCATGCCAAGTCTTGTTAGCTCGGCAACCCCAAGCCTCATGCCGCCGGGGTGAAAGTAGTTACGTCCTGCCTTGATATCGCCTGGAATAAGCTGCCTGTTTATGATTATGTTTGCCTTTTCTAGATCAGCCTCAATGGTACCCCCATCTCCAAATGAAAGAACGTTTACCACAATTTGATGTGACTTTGTAAATCCTCGTTTCTCTCCGAGCACCATGAAACCAGATGAGCTCAGGGCTTCTGCCAAGGCCTTTGCATTCTTGACTACTTGGGATGCATATTTTTTGCCAAATTCTAACATCTCTGCAAACGCAATGGCCTTTCCAGCCATGTGATGCAAATGATGATTGCTTGTCATGCCAGGAAAAGTTGCCCTTCTGATCTCGTCACTATACTTGTTAAATGAACATATCATACCTCCCTGGGGACCAAACAAGGTCTTGTGGGTGCTCATGGTCATTGCATCAGCGCCCTCCCTGAGAGGATCTTGGAACTGTCCACCTGCAATTAATCCTGCAACATGAGCTCCATCATAATTTACGAACATCTTGTAACTTTTGAGAAAATCTGCAAGTTCCTTTACTGGATGTGGGAACAAAAAGACCGAGCCCCCAAACATTGCAAGCTTTGGGGTCTTGCCTGCCTTTTCAAGTTCTTGCACCTTTTGCTTTGTCTTGTCAACATCAATTGTCATCTCCTCGGCATCAAATGGATAAAACTCTATATCCAATCCATGAACAAGTCCTGCAGTACCTGCATGTTCTTTCTTACCATGGGATATGTGACCGCCAGATGGAATCGATGGTGCAAGCATTACATCTCCTGGATTGGTAAATGCAGAATAGATTGCCAAGTTAGCAACAACACCAGAGATTGGCCTTACATCAACAAACTCTGCCTTGAATAACTTCTGGGCAAGTTCCATGCACTTGAACTCTACTTTGTCTATGTAGATGCATCCAGCATAGACGCGTTCGCCCGGCCATCCTTCCGCATATCTATTTGCAAAGTCAGAAACAATTGCTTCCCTAACTGCAGGACTTGGAATGTTCTCACTCGCAATTAGTGGAATCGACTCTGCAAACCATTGGTTATGTGTCTTGAGCATCGACAATACTTCGTTATAAGCAACACGTGGTGAGAAACGTGACATGCATTGTTCGGCCAGTTTTCCTAATTTAAAAACATCGTTTAATACTATCAGAAATTTGTTCAGTGAGTCAAGAGTTTTGGTCTGCATAAAGAAATAATAAGGGAAAATTGATCTCAACTAAAATATGTCAATTCAAGCCTCATCGGGAGGAATTCCAGTTGTTATACTAAAAGACGGTGCAACGCAAACTAAGGGCCGTGATGCCCAGAAAAATAACATCTCGGCAGCAAAGCTGATTGCAGAAATTGTTCATACCAGCCTTGGCCCACGTGGAATGGACAAAATGCTTGTAGACTCGCTTGGCGATGTTACAATTACAAAT
>JBOGRA010000039.1:0-14164 GCA_050749325.1 Nitrosotalea sp.
CGTTTCAGATTTTGAAGAAGAAAGTATCAACGACATTTACTTGATTGCAAATGCAGTAGATGGACTGGAACAGGGTTCGTATTTTTACAACAAGGAACACAGATCATTAGAACTTTTACAAAAAGGATATTTTAGAGATGTGTCAGGACATCTTGGCCTTGACCAAAGTTTGCCACATGACGCATCTGTTACAATATTTTTCATGGTAAATCTCCAGAAGGTTCTAGAGTGCTTTGGCAATCGCGGATACAGAGTTGCACAGTTAGATGCAAGCATCATGGGTGGACGGATGTATCTTGCGTCATATGCACTGCATATCGGAGCTACAGGACTTACATTTTATGACGATGAGGTAACAGAGTTTTTCTCACCTCATGCCAGCAACAAAAGCGCGATGTTCATGATTGCTATAGGCAAGAAGGCAAAACCATAGAGCCGTATTGCGAGTTTCACATTCACATCTACTCTCAATCCTTATATCTTTACTATCAAATCCATCATGAATATGCATGTCAAGAAAATTCATGTGGTACTTGCATTACTCATTCTGATTCCATCATTTGTTAATCTCGGAATTCCAATCTATAACAGAGATTCGCCAGAACTAGTAGGGATTCCATTTTTTTACTGGTTCCAAACTTTATGGTTGTTCGCATCAGCAGGATTCTACATTGTTTTTGCTCGCCTAAAAGGGAATCACGAATGATCAGTTCTGACATAGCTATTGCATTTGTTTCTTTTTTTATTTTGTTTATTGTTTTAGGGTTTTACGGAAAATATTGGAGAAGGGGAGACCTCAATCACATACATGAATGGGCTCTTGCTGGAAGAAGACTTGGCACTACACTAGTTTTCTTCCTCATAGGGGCAGATCTTTATACAGCATACAGTTTTGTTGCAGTTCCCTCTGGAGTTTTTGCCAAAGGTTCTCTCTATTTTTTTGCCATTCCCTATGTCATGCTAACTTTTGCAGTAGCACTTGTAACCATGCCAAGATTATGGACTTTGGCAAGAGAGAAAGGATACATCACAGCTTCAGATTTTGTCAAGGACAGATTTAGTAGCCCCACGCTTGCAATAATGATAGCCATTACTGGCATCGTTGCCGAGCTGCCGTACATAGCACTTCAGATAGTAGGAATGCAAGCAGTTTTGACCGTCATGCTTGCCGGCTCTGCCAATGCCCAAATTGTCGAGGAGATCTCGCTTTTAATCTCTTTCATAATTTTAGCTGCTTTTACGTACACAAGCGGTTTACGCGGAGCTACACTTACTGCAATATTCAAAGACATCATAGTCTGGATTACAGTTGTTGCAGTAATCATAATAGTTCCACTTAGCGTAGGCGGATTTCAACATGCCTTCAGCCAAGCAAAGGCAAATTATGTTACATTACCTTCTGCGTTGATGCCTGCATATGCTACACTAATTCTTGGCAGTGCATTAGCTCTGTATCTTTACCCCCATGCAATAACTGGCGTGCTAAGTTCTGAGAGTATCAAAAAGCTTAGAACAAGTACAGCACTGCTACCCCTCTATGGCATAGGTCTTGCAATCCTTGCGTTAATGGGCATACTGGTATTTGCAGTTCCTAATGCTATGAATTTTCTTTCAGGATTTCCGGAAAGTTCTCGCGGAATACTTGTAGTCCCATCTCTCATATTGTATACGATGCCTGGGTGGTTTTCAGGTATTGCATTACTTGGGATTTTTGTTGGCGGTCTTGTACCTGCAGCCATCATGGCAATGGCCCAGGCAAATTTGCTTACAAGAAACATAATAAAGGAATTAAAACCAAACATTACAAACAATTCAGAGGTTCGAATTACCAAAATTTCATCAACAGTTTTTAAATTCATTGCACTAGGTTTTGTTTTTGCAGTACCTGCAACATATGCCATATCTTTACAATTACTTGGCGGCATATTGATTGTCCAAATACTGCCTGCAGTTATTTGCGGGTTGTATGTCAAGTCCTTGAGAAAAACTCCGCTGATCATAGGCTTGCTTTCAGGCATAGGGTCTGGGATTTACATGTTGGAGACCATAAATAATTTTGGAGCACTGACAACATCACTTTTCAATACAAGTTTTGGCACAATTTACATTGCGGTAATATCGCTTGCCATAAATCTAGCAATATCATTTGGCGGAAGCTATGCGTTAAATATTATTCAAGCATCAAAAATGGAAAAAAACTGAGACACTATTCAATCCACATAGCAGAGATTTAAAATATAATAAAACAAAAACTATTTTTTAGAACTATTCGTATTCCATCAGTTTCTTCTCTTCTAGAAGAGTATGCAGGTTGTGAACTGCTCTATATACCTCAGTCTCTTTCTTTGTGCCAGTACAAACCAGTTTGCCAGAGGCAAAGATTAGAACGACAGATCTCGGATCAAGCATCCTATGTATCAATCCTGGAAATTGCTCTGGCTCATACATGCTTCTTGGGAGACTTCGTGCCGCTTTTTCAAGATGCACTTTTCCACCAAGGCTTACGGAGGCAACTATGTTTTGAATGGTTATCTCAGGATCATTTTTGATCTTTATCTTGCCCTTTCGAAGTTTCTGAACTACCGTCCTTACTGCATTAATTGCAGCGTCTTCAGATTTAGAACCAGTGCAGACCATTTTACCTGAGCTGAAGATAAGTGTAGCAGTCTTTGGAGATTTTAATCTAAATACCAGTCCAGGGAACTGTTCGGGGTGATATTCCACATCGGGAAATGTTTTTGTTATTTCAACAAGGTCAATTTTTTGATCGACGGAAGCAGAGGCAACAACATTTACGATATCGACGATCGGTTTTGTTTGTGGCACTTATAAGGGTACAAATTAGTACCATATATACCAATTACATCACCCACGCAGGAAAAATTGAAAAATGTCCATGCCATATGACATAGACCGAATCATGAGATCTAACATGCCTCATGCTAATGGAGTTAACCATCCGCTCATCTTTTCAATGTATGCGTCTTTTGACATATCAAAATTGTGTCAAGGGTTCATCAACCCGACGACTCGTTATGATCGTCTTCTACAACCTCAGAGCCATGTTTTCTGTCAAGCATAAATCTCTTCTTGTCCAAATTACTCCATCTCCGCATTCAACTAGAATCTCTGCATGAGGTTTGACGTCAGTGAATTTCCTTTTCATGGTACATTGCCTGCATGGCAAGTTAGGGCGCAATTTTTTGCATCTTGTCCTTTATGCCTCTTTTTAGATATCAAGTGTATTCTCTGGAATTCATGTCCTGGTTTCTTTATGTGTCACAAAGATTCATACCTATTTTGAACTACAGATTACAGGCATACCAGATAACATATCACCACTACTTGAAAACAGAACGGGTCATGACCCAAATATAATATACCAAAACTGCATACTCCACACAATGCAAAAAAAGTACCTACTTTTAGTGGTTTATTTCAGTTTCTTTACAGGTCTTGTGACTTATGAAATAATGCACCCATCGTTTAGCACCGACTCTGCAAGAGTTGGCAACTACGAGGTCCAAGTATCTACAACACCTTCAGTACCTAACGTAGGAGATGACACAAAGGTTCACTTTTTGGTGTTGGACCAAAATGGCAACCAAGTTGACAAAATTAGGATGGGTTTGAAAATATATTATAACGACAATTTAATGAAAGAATTTCCTCCAAATGATTATCCTGGAGCACTGGACATAGACTATACATTCCAAGAACCCGGAAATCATGTGTTTAGCGCAGAGATTTTGGATATGCATACTGGAAATGTCGAAGTATACGAATTCAACATAACGCCACTTGGCCTATATGTATCAATTTTTTTAGTTCTAGTGATTGCAGGAGTTGGCGGTGCAGGCGGTATAGTAATAGCAATATTGATCTTTGCCAAGCGACCACGGCCAAGCTCTAGATATTAATAAAAAGGCGCGGCCCTCAAATGCAGGACACTTGGAGATTACCTCCGTTTGAACAACGCCTTTGCGTTTGGTTCGCATACTAGTTCCTGCAGGACCACGCTGCGTCAAGCCATTTTTTGTGGCTTTACTAGCATAACATATAATGGATTTCGTAATACTTAAGAATTTATTTAAAAAAAATCCAAATAGAGTTTTAATAGAGTAATTTAATCGATCTGCGCTTTATTTTGTATGCCTACTCGTTTGACTAAAGATTTGTCTTAAATTTGTTAACCAGTGGCTGTTCAAACGGTAAACTGAATGAATCGCGTGAACTCTTTTTTTTGTCAGTAGAAATGAAGGTTTTGAAAAGTTACAAAGAAAAACGCCTACTCTAAAAAAACGATTGGATTTTTAAATGATAACTGCATGATTCTGCAATGACCTGAAAGATGAACAATCACAAAACACAAATTTTCAAAAACGCAAAGGATACTTTAGAACATTTGCGTTTGACTGGATGGTAAATAAAAGACAAAAATTGGAGATTCCCGACCCAAATAACAGGAAACCGTGCGTAATTTTGCTGTAATTTTTCATTTCTTGTCATGATTTCAGACAAGGAATGCAAAGACATCCTAGTGCCTTAGAACGGTTTTTATGAAGATGAAAAGGATGCATCAAATTCCAGATTATTAGTAAAAAATAGTTTCCACCATGAAAGTTAATTTTAAAATATACCCACAACAAATATTGTAAAATAAATTTTCGTCTTTGTTTCACCATTTTTACAATATTCATTTTATTCAAAAAATTCGAGATTTTTATTTTTTTGGGTAACACTTAACAATGATGACATACCATAAAATAAAATGGAAGTATACAGAACAGATTATGCTTGGAGCGAGTTTAGCTCGCCGTCATACAAATCATACACACTTGCAAACTTTAAAGAAATACCGCAAATCAAAAAATTATCAAAACAAGTACAATTTGAGATGGAAGTGGTTGGAAATGTACTTCCGTTTAAAACTAATAATTATGTTGTAGAGCGTCTAATTGATTGGAAAAACATTCCAAATGACCCCATGTTTATTCTTACGTTTCCACAAAAAAACATGCTTAAGCCTAAACACTTTAGCATGATGGCAAAAGCAATTAGAAACAATGCAGACAGAAAAGAAATACAAAAAGTTGCAAACAAGATACGAATGCAGTTAAACCCTCATCCTGCAGGTCAGATGGAACACAATGTTCCAAAATTGAGAAATGGTACAAAACTATTTGGAATGCAACACAAATACAAAGAAACAATCCTCTTCTTTCCAAGCCAAGGACAGACATGCCATGCATACTGTAGTTTTTGCTTTAGATGGCCTCAGTTTGTAGGAATGGATGAAATGAAATTTTCCACACATGAAGTTGAACAGCTAATTCAGTATCTTCATGAGCATCCCGAAGTAACGGATGTTTTGTTTACCGGTGGTGATCCTTTGATCATGAAAACTAGACTTCTTGCAGCATACCTAAATGCCCTAGTAGCTGCCAAACTGCCCAACCTCAAAACTATAAGAATAGGTACAAAGGCCCTTTCCTACTGGCCATACAGGTTTATTTCAGATGGAGATTCAGATGAACTCCTAGAATTATTTGAGAAGGTGTCAGCATCTGGAATTCATCTTTCCATCATGGCTCACTTTAATCATCCAGTCGAACTTTCAACTGACATAGTAAAGCACGCCATAATTCGTATACGAAAGAAGACAGGGGTGCAGATTAGAACCCAGTCCCCAATTCTAAGGCACATCAATGATGATTCCAAGGTTTGGGCAGAGATGTGGAAAAAACAGGTTGCACTTGGATTGATACCATACTACATGTTTGTTGTAAGAGACACCGGAGCACAGCATTACTTTGGCGTTCCTTTAGTGGAGGCACAAGAGATATTCAGAGATGCATATCAACGTGTTAGCGGTTTGGCACGGACTGTTCGCGGTCCAAGCATGTCTGCCACTCCAGGTAAGATCCAAATACTTGGAGTCGCAAAAATAGGCAGAGCAAAGGCCATGGTAATGAGGTTTTTGCAGGGAAGGAATCCAAAATGGGTGCAAATGCCATTTCTTGCAAAATATGATGGAAAAGCGGTATGGATAGATGATCTCAAACCATTTGTTGGAAAAAGATTCTTTTTTGAGAAAGAACTAGACAAAATACTACTGAAAGATAACATCTCTTCTGACAATGAGACAAGTTCTGCGGGTGGAGGACCTCCATAGATTAATTCTTACTGGAATACTATGGATCTAGATCATAACACAGTACTTCAAAAAATCAAGAAAGAAAAAATAGATTTTGTGGAGTTCTGGTTTGTAGATATATTCGGAGAGATGCATAGCTTAGGAATTCCATCATATTCCATAACAGAACAGCACCTAAGAAATGGATTTGATAAACTGGATTCGAGTTCTATCAGAGGATTTGGCTCAATTAATGAATCTGATGTCTCACTTGTACCTGACGTGACCACATTCAAGATTCTGCCTCCAGATTATGATACTGGCAACAGAAAGAATGCAAGAATGTTTGTGGATATACATCAACAAAATACAGATTCCGGTAACTCAGGTTTAAGATATGACCGGGATTCGCGTGGTGTTTGTTTGAAAGCAGTAGAGGAGCTTGAAAAGTTTGGACTGGCAAAGGCAAACTGGGGTCCAGAGATAGAATTTTTTGTATTTGACAAAATTAATACATCATTTTCGTCTACTAACGCATTCAACAAATTTGGAGTTGTCAGTGACATTTTAGAATCAGAAGAATTATCGAAACCAAACGATATGAGTGGGGTTACACGGTTCAGGGCAGGATATTATCAAGCACAGCCAATAGATACTCTCAGTGACCTGAGAAAAGACATCTGTGATGATTTGTACAAATATTTTGGCATAAGAGTAGAGGCACAACATCACGAGGTTGCAACCGCTGGACAATGTGAAATAAACATAGAGTATGGCGATACAATTGATATCGCAGACAGCGTAACAACCATAAAGAATTTGGTCAAAGTCAAGGCAAAAAGAAAAAACAAAATTGCTACATTTATGCCAAAACCAATCTACGGCGATAACGCGTCTGCAATGCACATGCATCAAAGTTTTTGGACTAAAGATGGGCATAACGCAATGTACGATCCAGATGAAAAAGAATCAGGGTTGAGTCAGATGGCCAGATATTGCATTGGAGGAATATTAGATCATGCCGAATCCCTGTGTGCAATATCCAATCCCACCACAAATTCCTACAAGCGACTTGTTCCAGAATATGAAGCCCCGGTTTATGCATGTTGGGGAATAGGAAACAGATCGACTGCAATTAGAATACCACTTTCAGAAAAAAACAATGAAAAGAAAAAAAGGATCGAATACAGAGTACCAGATTCTGCCGCAAATGTATACTTACTTGAGGGTGCGTTGATAATGGCCTGTTTGGATGGGATTAAAAAGAAGACAGATCCTGGAGACCCCGTTAGAAGCAATGTGTATCAATTAACCCCTGCACAAAAAAGAGACCTGAAAATAAAACCGCTTCCATCCACCCTAAAAGATGCTTTAGATTCCTTACAGAGCGACCACAAATTCCTCAAAGATATATTCACGGAAAACCTTCTTGACGCATACATATCAATAAAGCGTGACGAGTATAACGAATTTGCAGAGACGCCTACACTATGGGAGGTATTTACCTATTCCAGCATTTAATCGCAAAAGGTTAGGTTAGCAGTTTGAAAAATTTACTATACTGATTATTTCGAGTTTTCTTTTCTATTCCAGCATTGTCCAGAATCTAGAATATCTGAAAAGACCAACCCAGCCAGATATGAAGAACACTAGGGATAACGCAAATAGAAAATAAAGATCTCTTTTGCGGTGTGCAAGATCCATGCTGAGAAATATGAACGCGCCCATGCCAATCAATCCGAAAAACAAAAGTATCCTCCCGAGTCGTTTCCAATTCAAGCATAGAACGAATAGTAAACGAGATATAAAATAGATCTGGCTTTAGATTTAAGGCAATTACGGCAAAATTAATTTAGAAAATAACTTTTGCAATCATATGATTCCGCACTTTGTATAGTATTGTTGATGATATTCTTCTGCTTTGTAGAATGCTGGTGCAGGTAGTATATCAGTTACAATTTTTTTTCCAAGTTTTTCAGAGTTTTGGAGTTGTTCTTTTGATTGTTTTGCCACCTTTTCTTGATCTTGGTCATGATAAAAGATCACTGACCTATACTGAGTACCCGCATCTGGACCTTGGCGGTTCAACGATGTTGGATCATGACAATGCCAAAAAACATCTAGTATCTGATTATATGATATAACAGATGGATCAAATTCAACCTGAACTACTTCTGCATGTCCGGTTTGGTCCGAACAGACATCCTCATATGTCGGGTTGCTTAGGTTACCTCCCATGTATCCCGCCGCTGTAGATGTCACGCCTTTTGTCTTTCTGAATTCGTGTTCAACGCACCAAAAGCACCCAGCTCCAAAAGTAGCCTTCATAGATAAATATCCAAGACCGCGGAATTAAATCCTATCGTATGAGTGGATAAAATAATTTTGCAACCTCATCGTCAGTAATTTTTCCTTCAGACCATGAGCAAATACCTGATTTATCAATTGGTGAAACTGGGTCTTGTAATTGAGGTACAGAGATCATTTTATTTGAATTAAGGAATTGAATTGCATCCTTAAAGTCACTGTCTTGTATACTTCCATTACACCAAAAGCCCGCTAGATTTTTTACCCAATAAGGTATAACATTGCTTTCTTGGGTTACGGTCACAGAAAATGACTTTAGAACAGAGTTACCCTCTTGGTTTACTGCAGAACAGGTAACTGTTGTGGTACCAATAGGGAAGAGAGAGCCAGACGACGGATAGCAAACAGGATTTACTAGTCCTTGAAGTACAGTAGAGTTGAGAAAGTCTACACCAGTTCCAGATGTGTTGGTAGTTTGAACAGTGATATTGTGAGGTACGGAAGCACTCGGTGTTGCCGGTGCAGTATTTTGATAGGATGTGCCAATCGTTACAAATATGCTAGATTCAGACGGTATCTGTTGAGAGTTATCTCCAAATGTAAATTCCAAAGTAGAGCCAATCTCAACTGGAGAGCCATCAATTTCTCGTGGTATCTTAAAGGTGGCCGCAAAAGTGTCAGTATTTGACCCAGTCTCTCTTAGAGTACCAGTGCTTGTCTCAAATGCCGAATCTGCAAGCGTAGTACTTACCCCGCCCATGTGTACTTGAATCAAGTTTAGCGAGATGTCATCTGGAGTCTGGGAATCCAAATTATAATTTGGCGCATAAATCTGGAGTGTAAAATATTGTCCAATGTTTACACTTTGTCCTGAAGACGGTTCTACCGGACTTGATGGGGTGGAGTTTAGAACCACAGATTGTGTTATTGTTTGCGGGTTACCAGAATTATCTACAGGTTGGTGATACGTCATAAGTACAACATCGCCGTTTTGCAACGGTCGCCCATTGACAGAAGAGGGCAGAGTGAGCTGAAGTTGGAATTCACCTGTATCAATACCAGTCTCTACCATGCTAGATGGTCCCGGTATTGTGGTTCCATCAATAGTAAAATCGACCAAACCTGCTGTGGACAGAGTCATAACACCCCTATGGGCAGTAACCAGATTCTCATCGTCGATATAAAAAGTCAGAACAGTGCCTGGAACTGCTGGTTCTGCATAACAGATTGAGATTGGCAGTAAAAGCAAGACTAGTGCAATATACTTTATCGAGGGATTTACAGTAACACTGTCATAATTATATTTCATCATGGCGCGGATTTGGGCTTGTTCAGGAATTTATCGGCGTTATCAATTATACTTTTCAAATTTGGCCGCATTGATTCCAGATCGCCCTTAGATAATCCCTTGTACAGCATCTTCCTTAATTGAAGGATTGTTTGTGTAATAGAGCCTACAACAGACTCTGATTTTTTTGTAAGATACAGCCTGTTATGTCTTCTATCTTTAGAGTCTAACTTTCGTTCAAGCAATCCATTTTTTTCCATTTTATCTATTACAGGTACTAGAGTGCTGCTATCAACATAGATTTTATCTGCAAGTTCCCTTTGGCTAAGCCCATCAAACAAGTTTAGGGCTAAAATAACCTTCCATTGACTGGATGTCAGCCCTAGTTTACTTTTAATCTCATACTCTACAGCTCTTTCCATTGATTTTGATGTAAGAAAGATCAATGTTCCAATGCTGTCATTTAGATCCAATTTTCGCATGTTTTATGTTGTATTAGGTTGTATACAAATGATTTGTATACAAACAAGTTATATACTATAAAGTGAAACACATGTCATGGTAGGACCAAAAAATCTTAGTCACTTTATCATCGCAATGGTTACAATAATTGCTTTGTTAGATGTCAATATGCAATGTGTCACACATGCAAATTCCACAACAGAGGCAGATGAAGTAGGCTATGACTCGACTTAGGCACATACATAGTTCAAGAAATTTCGTTTTCGGTTTGATAGCACTTATCGTACTAGTTCCAAGTATGCCATTATCATATGCGGACCGCATAATTGATGTACAAACAGTTGCAAACGTGAACGAACCATCATTGCTTGCAGCTATATCGGACCTGCAAAATTACCCACAGATCTTCCCAGATAATGTAAAAAACGTCAAGTTACTGAACAATCAAACAAACCTAGTAGATATGAATGCGGGCGTAAATGGGATTTTCTTTGATACTCAAGCGGCATACCAAGAATTGCCAAATGGCACATATACAGTACAGGTGCTATCAGGTGATCTCAAAGGAACCACGCTGACAACAGAATTAAACAAAACATGGGGCTTTGATGGCGCGCCGGGAATGGGAACTATGGCAAACATTAGTTTGGATTTGAAGACGTCGGGGGTTCTTTCGTGGATGCTGGGTTTTGTTCCCGACAGTTCACTTAACTATGCACTTCAAAACGGAATTAGCAAGTTTGTAGACTATGCCCAGCAGAGCTAATTTTACAGAACATTTGTCTTCATTGTTATCAATTGGTTTTGCGCAGTTTCGGTTTTAACTTGGAATTTTTTTTCAACAGTTCCAAGGCAAGGGCTTTGTTGTTCAGAGCAATGTCATATTTTTTATCAATTCTTAGAGCAGAGTTGAAATACTTTATGGCGTCCTCTAACATGCCAAGCTCTCCAAGTGACAGTCCCTTGTATGCCATTGCCATGGCATATCTTGGTTGAATCTTGAGAACCCTGTCATAGCAATCAATTGCATCATGATACCTACCTAGAGTGTGAAGTGCCGAGCCCTTGTTTACAAGTGCGTCCACATTATTGACGTCAATTTCAATGGCAGCATCATAACATTTGATTGATTGTTTGACTTTGCCCAAGTTTTGAAGTGTGACGCCCTTATTTATCAGCGCAGTAACATTGTACGGTTCCTTGTATAAGAAAAGATCATAGTATTCCAAGGCAAGCGTGTACTCGCCTTCTTCACACAATTCATAGGCCTCATTTAGAAGAGAGGAGTTTCGCATCTTTTCGTACTATAAAACCTCAAGATATTATTCTTTTAGTAGATATGGTGTTTGTTTCCAGTCAACAATTAGTTGCTTCCCAGGATAAAAAAGACAACCTGCTGTGATTCACTTGTGTTAATTGCATATTATCTATTCATGCTTGTAATCGAATTTCTGCACATATGCTTGATCGAGTTATTCGTAAAATGAATCATTTACCAGATCGATGAATTAAAGGTTCAAAATTCACAACAGTCTTTAATGGACTTTTAGTGCGAGATTCTAATGCCTACGATAGTCTTCGACTTTGACGGTACCATAGCAGATACCCTATCTGTCGTGATAAAAATAGCCAACAAATTCGCTGACCATTATGGATATCGCAAGATACCTCTAAGCGATCTTCCAAAACTTCGAGAAAAAAAACCCAGTGAAGCGCTAAAGCACTTGGGAATTTCAATCTTCAAGCTACCTATTGTTGTAAGAAAAATAAGATTTGAGATGAACAAAGAGGTAGCCCGTCTACAAGCTGTCAAAGGGATTAGGGATGTGCTTGTAAAGTTAAGAGAGAATGAATGTGTGCTTGGCATACTAACTACGAATTCAAGAGAAAACGTCATGGAATTTTTGAAAAATAATGATTTGCAATTGTTTGATTTTGTATACACTGGGAGAGCAATGTATGGCAAGGGCAGATTACTCAAAAAATTAATGAAGGAGAAAACAATTCCCCACAAAGATCCAATTTACATCGGAGATGAGATAAGAGATGTCGAGGCTGCAAAAAAAGCTGGCATCAGAGTCATTGGGGTTTCATGGGGATACAACACAAGGACGGCACTTCAAAAGGCAAATCCTGATTACATTGTAGAAAAACCAGAAGATCTTCAAGAGATCATTTTAAGTAATAAATAATTGCAGATTAGCCCTAAAGCTTTTAGAGATATGGAGTATATCACGTAATTAAATTGAGTGAAGACGTTACAGAAAAAGAAAAGAAAATACTTACTCCAGACTCTGGATTTAACCTATGTGGTATTGACTATTTTGAATCATTTGGCAGTAGACTTTACCTGATAGAACATTATGAGCGATACCAAGATGCGCTCAAGGCTAAAAAAGAAAGAGAAAATTCCAGTGAATATCTCATTTTATACAAAGGATCTTCATAATTTGGAAGCTAAGAACCTTTATCATGAATCCATAATGAGTTAATTTAATACCAAATAATTCAGATTATAATTCCATGTCTCTGAATCCTGAATTTAAAAAATATCTAGAAGAGACAATTCATGGCATAATAATTGGAATTCCAGCATTGAAAAAAGAATATCCAAAGTTCAAGAATGATTGGAAGTTTAGTAGTGAGTTTGATTTTCTGTATGGTTGTGTCGTAGGTCAGATACTTGGAGCAGGTCTTACCGCTTTCAAAATGACACATGACAGGGAAGCAAAATCAGATGAAATTTTATCAATTGGCAAACTAGTAGAATCATATTTTCCCCTGATTCGTGATGAGATACAAAACGCATCTTGACTCGTGCCTACAGTTTTGAATTTTAAAAGAATTATAGATATCAAAAGTTCTTGTCAGCGTATCATTTGTTTTTACAATTTTTTTGCACCATGATTAATCTCATGTTTCTTTGACAGATTTTGATTTTTCGTATATTTTTTTGAAGATTCTTACCGCTTCAAGATGTGAGCAGTTTGCCTTCAAGCCTTTACCATGATGAAATTTATAAAAAGTCTTGAATCCCTCACACTCACAAGTTTCTGAGGTTACAAAATAAGACTTTGCCATATCACTAGAAGACTTTACCTGATATAGATCGTCCTCTACCCTGATTACGCCATCTCTAGCCAAAGCCTTTGCTTTTTTTATTGTATTTGCGCTCATGATTTGGCAATTAGAGATACCTGTTAAAAAGTACTTGAGCGATAGTTGCCAGAGATCACGTTTGACTTTATACCATTTAAAAAAATATTATATCAAATGAAATTGTATATGATCCGTGATTAACGAGACTATGTTAAACATGGTAAACAAAGGAAAAGTTACAATAAGTATAGACGGCATGCCCGTCATGTCACTTGACAGAAATTCTAAATCACTTGAACTTGAGATAGCAGGGTTTGAGAAAACTAACTTGAAATTATCAAATCTATTTGAGGCAAAAACAATCAAAGGAAGAATGTTTTTGGAATCCTCCCAGTTAGTGAAAAAATTTACAAAAGATGGATGGGTGTTTTCACTATATGATAGAGGAGAGCGCCTACTTACTAGTAGTCATTCCAGACTTGGCCTGCGTCTTCACTTCAACCCTCTAAAGTTGAAACGAATATTGAGAGTCCTCTAACTTTTAGATGTCAGCAGCACTACATTTTTCTTAGATGATGCCTTTTTTTCTTCTTCGGTTAATTCCCTTACATGTATAGACAGCGTTACAAGTCCATCTATTTCCAAAGTTTTTTCAATCCCTGGTAGTTTTATGTTGGTCTTTTGGAAGTTAATGTCAAGTTGTGAGTGCTTGTCAGCTAGTGATTCTATGAGGCCCTCAAAGAATCTTGCATCCATTCCTGAATCTTCTTTGCTCATGCAAGATAATATGATTCAAAGTATTTACGCATTTAGCGAATCAACATTGTGCAAGAAGTATCAGTGTAGAACGAACTCCATCTATTCTTCTGATC
>JBOGRA010000040.1:0-13847 GCA_050749325.1 Nitrosotalea sp.
ATATTACAATAGAGCCATTCTCATATGGCTTCGAAGCTAGCTTTAACGCAAAATTCTGTGTTGAATCTATTGTGTTAAAATAATATATTTTTCTTCCAATAGTTTCTGTTTGTAGTCCGTCTGAAATCTCCCAAGGCAATATTAGATTTGTTTTAGCAATTAGTTTGTATCCAGATTTTTGTTTTGATATTATTTTGTAACCTAACGACTTGAGTTTTTTTATATTCTTCCATACTGCTGCTCTACTAAGTCCTAATGACTTGCTAATCTCTTCTCCGGAAAGAAATTCTGATTTATGAGATTTTAATAATCTGACTATCTTATCAAGAGTGTCATCAAATGAAGTGTACATGTGTTGTTTATTTGACAAATTAGTATTACTTGGAGTTTTATTCTTTGAGTAACTTTTTGATATTTTCTTCAAGAAGATCGTTTTGACCAAATGCCACATCTCTGAGTATTCCCTTCTTATCAATTAGAATGGAAGAGGGCGTGCCTCGCAGAGCATACTGCTCAAATGTCTGAGCGGAATATTCCTTGTTTTTTAGATATTGTTTGACGCGTTCAATGATGTCTGACTTTTGATGATCATTGTAGGAATCAAATCCTGGTACATTGGCCTCTATAATCTCATTTATTTTTTCTTGGCTAATTGGATCTCCCTCTTTCTTTAAAAGATCCATGCCAACAGGAAACGGAATTTTATATGGTAGTTTTTTCCCATCTGCAAGTTGGCCATATTGTTCTAATGCTTTGAGTGTCTCACCTACTGTCTCACCTTTTGTCAGAAGAAGTTCAAGGTTATCGACGGTATTTTTATCAAAATCCTCAAATGCAGTTGAAATCCCAAGAACTGTGACACCGTCTTTACGATACTTGTTGTAAATGTCAATTGCCTGTGGTATTGCGTGTAGAAAACATCCAGGGCAATTTACTTGGAACACCTCGACCAAAACAACATTATCTTTTTCCTTATCTATGTTGGTAGGTAGCCCCTGTACCCATTTTGAGACGCCAAGATTTGGCGCCTTTGAACCTATTTTTGCAATCATGAATAACATTTAGATCTAAATTTGGTATCTATTTCTTTGTAAGGTAGGATGGAATGTACGAAATTCTTTTATATGCGCAGTCTATAGCTAAAACATGTCGTCCAAGTTACCGGTAGTACTGTTGTTAACAGCAGTTCTGATGGCATCTGTTGCAGTATCAACAATTCCTGCATCAAATGCATTGATCCAGAGAGACTTCTCCTACCTAAATGATAACCACCTAACCGTGCTAACGGGAGATACAAAAGTATGTGGAGATCACCTGTGTGCACCTGGAGAATGGAGTAAAATGCAAGCATCGCTTTCCACTGCCCAGACTGGCAATCAATCTGGAACAAATGCAACGACCACAAATACAGCACCTATAACATCCAGTGCGTCAAGTCTTTGTACTGCAGTAAAGGCAGCACTTGCTAACGCAAATACCGATTCTACCATGACAGCAGCAATACTTTCAAAACTAGGCTGTTAAAAAGGACCAGTATTTCAAATCTCTTTTTTTACAATCTGTATCTGTAATTAAACTTCAAAAGTTTACGTCAAAACCACTCATGTCATCCTGTACGCCATCGCTGTGACTGAAATCTTCACTATCATAGTCCATGTTATACCACTAGTCATTGTGACCCATATCTGTTGAATCAGTATCATACATGTACTGGTCTGGCATAAAATTTGTCATCGCAAGTCCAATGAATGACATCATTGATGAGAATATTATCATGTTAATGATTCACATGAACATCATGGTGGACAGAATGGATCGATTATTATCTATACTCTGTTGCAGTTTTTCTTTATCTTCTTTCTTTCAAAGAGTTACTACGTGATCCTAGTTTTACTGTATTTCAAATCTTCTTTCTTCCAATTCTTTTATTACTTTGCAGGTAAGAACAATCTCTTTTTTGGACCGAAGAATCCTTTCTTTTCTATCTTTGTGATTAATTCCGTGCTTTCAAGACGCTTCAGAAGATTGATCATCTTTTTACCTTCAATTCATGTTTTTTTCTATCTTGTCTGATTTTTTAGCGCCTTGACTTATGGCATTTAGAACTATTACATCAGTCGGGTCTTTTTCTATAAAATAAAGAATTGTGTTTTGCCTATAAATTGTTTCACGACAATCTATTAAGAGGTATATCATACACAAAATCATGGAACGGGATCTTCACTCTGATGAACAAATAAAGAAAATATACACATTAAAAAATATAGCCGTTGTTGGCATGTCAAAGAACTCCGAAAAAGCGGCACATTATGTACCAAAATATCTCGCAGAACAAGGATATAACGTAATACCGGTTAATCCTACAACTGATGAGATTCTCGGAAAAAAGTGTTATCCGAGTTTACTTGATGTTCCAATTCAAATAGATATCGTTGATGTTTTCAGACCGTCTGATCAAGTAAAACCTGTAGTTGAGGAAGCAATCAAGATAAAACCCAGAGTGATTTGGCTGCAAGAGGGAATTCATGATCCTGAAGCGGAATCGCTAGCAAAAAAAGCAGGAATAGATGTTGTCTTCAACCGTTGCATGCTTGCAGAACACCAGAGACTGTTCTAGGCATGGTAGAAGATTTTGTAAAATTTCAAGATGCGCTTTCAGATCTGATAAAATCATTTGAGAAAAAAAATGTGCTAATAAAGATGGTCTCAGATATCGATTCCAGCATTGTCAAGATATACGGAGAAAGATCTGATGCACTTGGGCGGGCAAAAGCCGGACTTGAGGAAGTTGCTGAGCTTGCATATGATACAGCAGAACATCATCCATACTGGAATTTGTTGTATGATGGTTCACAAATCCTAAAAGTTGTTCTAGACAAATGGAATGATACATTGACGGAAGAAGATCTTGCGGAAATTAAATGGTATGCAGGCAAGATAAAAGATTCACTTGAAAATGTTTCAAATGATCACCATGAATAATCTACAACAGAGATAAATAGCAAGTATTACGAGATGAGTTTATGCCAATAAAAATTGGCCTTATCGGTAAAACAAATACGGGAAAAACTACATTTTTTAATGCTGCCACTCTGTCAGGTGGAGAGATCTCAACTTATCCATTCACAACAAAGAAACCAGAGCGCGGCACAGGAAATGCGATAACACCATGCGTTCACACAGAATTTAATGTACCAGACAGTCCTCAAAACTCAAAATGTGTAGATGGATGGAGATTCATACCAATTGAGCTCATTGATCTTCCGGGTCTCATAAAGGGAGCTTGGGCAGGAAAGGGTCTGGGTAATCAATTTCTTTCTGTTGCAACTCAGTCTGACGCACTTTTGCATGTAGTGGATGTATCAGGAGGGGTAGATGCTGCTGGAAGAATCACAGAGATTGGTCAAGGCGACCCGATTGCCGATGTATCTGATATTGAAGAAGAATTGATAATGTGGTATCAAAAGCTTTTGGAAGGCAATAGGGACAAGATATCAAAACTTGTCAACTCTGAAACAGAGCCGGTTGTAGCAATAACAGATGTCTTCAGGGGCATAGGTGTCAAGGAAAACCATGTAAAGGAGACATTGAGGGTGACTGGTCTTGAAGACAAACACTTTGATAATTTTGATATGAACGATAGCAAAAAATTCTCTGCGCATTTACGAAAGATTTCAAAGCCAACGTTGATAGTAGCAAATAAAATTGATCTTGCTGGTGCAGACAAAAACTTTGATAGGCTGCGCGAAAAGCATGTAGATACGATAATTATACCGGCCAGTGCTGACAGCGAACTTTCTCTGAGGCGTGCAGAGCAGAAGGGTTTGATAAAATATATGCCAGGTTCAGAACAATTTGAAATACTCCACAAGGAGGCATTAAACAAAAAACAACTCGAAGCTCTTGAGTTTATTACGAAAGGTATACTTGGAGAATATATGAGAACAGGTGTACAGTTTGCAATCAATGTTACCGTCTTCAAATTATTGAAGATGAACTCAGTTTATCCTGTTGCAGATCCAGAGAAACTGTCAGACAAAAAAGGACATGTTCTTCCTAATCTTATTCTTATGAAAGACGGCTCAACCATAGAAGATTTGGCAAAAGAAATTCACTCAGATCTTGCCAAAGGGTTACTCTATGCAAAGGATGTCAGATATGGCGTGAGATTGCCAACCAATTATCAATTACGTGACAGGGATGTAGTGTCATTGGTAAGTGCACAGACAAAGAAATCCTAACTGCTTTCAGCACCAATTCTTTCCTGTTTCATCCATGATGTCTTTTTCTTGTGATCAATTAGGACAATCCCATGGTCTGATATCTCTTTTCTGATGGCATCTGCACCCTGGAAATTTTTCTGACTTCGTAACAGATTGCGTTGATTGATAAGTTCATTTATTCTTATTTTTTCCTCTGATGTAATTTGGGGTATCTTTAGACCCAAAATGTTACGCATTTGATCAAATACTGGTAAAACTGTGTTAGAAATGGAAGACACCATGCGTTCAGATGAAACAATCTGATTGACTGTCTTCACAAGTTTAAAAAACGCACTAGATGCAAGTGGTGTGTTAAAGTCCGAGTTTAAGGCTTCTACGAACTCTTTCTTGACTTCTTTCACTGTCTCTTCAACGAGTTTTACATCATCTATGGAGGCAGGTCCATCTTCTGACAAGACTAATTCATAATAGCAATTCTCAACTTGACGCCACTTTGTTATGGCCTCTCTTAACAAATCTTCGGAATAATCAATGGGCTTGGAATAGTGTCCTGAGAGGCAAAAAAGCCTGATTATGTTCGAACCCCATTTTTTTAGAACAAAATCAACAGACTTTGTGTTTCCAAGAGATTTTGACATTTTCTCTCCATTTATTGTGACCATCCCTACATGCATCCAAATTTTGGCAAAGTTCTTACTTGAATATGATTCTGATTGGGCAATTTCATTTTCATGGTGGGGAAAGATAAGATCTCTTCCTCCTCCATGGATCTCAAAATTAGGTCCCAAGTATTTTAGGCTCATGGCGGAACATTCTATGTGCCATCCTGGTCTGCCAAAACCCCATGGGCTTTCCCATTTTGGTTCGTCGTTTGCAAACTTCCATAATGCAAAATCTAATGGATTGTTCTTAGTTTCATCTATCTCTACACGTGCTCCGGAGACTAGCTCGTCAGTCTTTTTCTTTGAAAGCTTTCCATATCCTTGAAATTTTGATACTGAAAAATAAACCCCGTTTGTTGATACATATGCAAAATTTTTCTCAATTAATACTTTGATCAAATTAATCATATCGACTATATGTTCTGTAGCTTTTGGATATGCGTCTGCATGTTTGACATTGAGGTTGTCAAACTCCTTGAAATAACTTGAAATGTATTTTGAACTTATTTTATCTGCAGATACATTTTCGGCTCTTGCACGATTTATTATCTTGTCATCTACATCGGTGAAGTTTTGAATAAATTCAGTTTTGATTCCTTGCGATTCTAGAAATCTACGAAGTGTATCAAAAACTATGATTGTCCTTGCATGTCCTATATGGCTATCATCATATACTGTGACACCGCAGAGGTAGATTCTTACCTTATCTGATATGTCTAATTCCTTTTCCGTTACAGATAATGTATCAAAAATTTTCAAACTTTATCATCTTATCAAAGAACACATGCTTTGGGTGTTATTCTTTTGTGCTCGCTTCTTTTGTGCATCTGGTAAATTTTATCCACATCTGAAATGGGTATTTCTGTGATCTTGGCAGTGTCATCAATTGAGAGATTTTTGTCAGTTGTACAATAAAGAATGGAATCAATTTCTTCATATGTCAGACCAATCTCTGCCTCGGCCGTGTGCCCTTCCCACAATCGGGGGCCACTTGGTTTTGATATTATATTGGATGGAATATCAAGAAATCTTGCAAATTCGCGAATCTGGGTTTTGTATAGAGAAACTATAGGTAATAGGTCTGCAGCACCATCGCCATATTTTGTAAAATACCCTATCAAAAATTCACTTCTGTCCTCTGATCCAAGAACAAGATAATTTCTGGCATTGGCATAATAATACAAGATATTTGATCTAACCCTGGCACCAAGGTTGCCAAATGCCAGCGGGTTTGGTTCAATATACTTTGAATACTCTTTGTGAATGAATCCGATATCGATTAACTTGTATTCCAGATGTACACTATCGATAATTTTGATTGCATCTTCTGTATCTGACTCTGGTGTAATCTTAGAGTCTGGCATTATCAATGCAAGTGATTTTTCTCTGACAAATTTTGCACAAAGCATGGCAATAACTGCGGAATCTATTCCACCGCTTAGCCCAAATATTACTCCCTGTGATTTTCGCTCTCTAATTTCTTCCATGAGAAATGAACCGATTTTTTCTTGTATGGCATTGAAATCTTTTTTTGTGATCTCATCTAGCATTTGTGGATTCAACGTTTGTTAAAATTATTCTAAAGAATTAAACTTTTTCAAGCATTTTTTACATTAGGTATTTTTCGTTATGATTTTTCAGGATTGACGCATTGCTGAACTCGTCCTATTCTACCATTATCTAATTCTACTTTAATTCCGTGAGGATGAGAGTTACTTGAAGTAAGAATTCTCTTGACTGCACCTTTAGTCAAAACACCTGTGCGTTGGTCTTGTTTTTGTACTATTAGTACACTTGCTCCAATTTTTATTTCATCTCTTGAAGGAGGCTTGGCCAATGAGACTTTGGTGATCCGGTATGTCTTAAACTAAGCTAAACCCGTGGTGTTTTTTCTGTGCATAGTTTTTTTTACGAGCATCTATGACATCAACTGTTGAATGATTTCATTGCAAGATGTAGGTCTTGCAATACGCAGGTCTTTATCCCTGATCAGGGGCCTTGTACGGATTTAGAGTACATGGAGTACATTACTGCATACGGCAAACAATGTAAATGTGGTAAAAACGACTGGGAGATTCTTTCCTAGTGTAATATGATGGTCAATTGTGTAAGGATTTTTGTGGTAAATTAGTTAAACTAGTTACAGATCTAGATAAATGCCGTCATTTTTTACTTCAACTTTGTATGTTTGAAGTTTTACCCCTTTGACGTAATCTAGGAGCTCCCCTGTTTTTATGTTATAGTGCCAAAAATGAAGTGGGCACTCTACTACATCGCCTTCTATCTTGCCAGGTGCAAGAGATCCGTCTTGATGTACACAAACCGAATCAAGTGCATGAAATCCACTCTGATTGAATATTGCAATTTTTTTACCATCTACGGAAAATTCTCTACCTTTTCCTGGTGCAATTTCATTTTTTTCTGCCACTTTTTTCCAAGTCATCTTTTTTTTAAACAAAACACATCCAATATTTAGATTGTTATTTTTGATAACACTTTATACCCCCAAAATTTGAAGCGTAATATGAGTCAAGTAAAGGATCCAAGCCTCGCAGAAAAAGGAAAAATATCATATGAATGGGCACGGGATCACATGCAAATTCTCACTAATACGGTTGGACGGTTAAAGAAATCTCAGCCTCTAAAAGGCCTGCGCATAGGAATATGTCTACACATTACAAAAGAAACATCTGTTTTGATCATGGGTGCAAAAGAATTGGGTGCAGATGTAAGTGCCTGTGCTGCAAATCCTCTCTCAACACAGGACGACATAGCTGCATTTTTGGCCGAAAATGGAATTCACATTTATGCTTGGTCTGGCCAAACCTCTGAAGAATATGATTGGTGTATTGAACAGATGCTGAGCCATAAACCACAGATTCTGACAGATGATGGTTCTGACGGTCATAGTAAAATACATGGAAATAAGAAATTTGCGTCAATGAAAGTTTTGGGAGGAACAGAAGAGACAACAACAGGTGTTATACGATTGAAGGCTCTTGCAAAAGAAAAGAAGCTCAAATATCCTGTAATTGCTGTCAATGACGCATATACAAAACACATGTTTGACAATAGGTATGGAACAGGCCAGAGTACAGTTGATGGATATCTAAGATCAATGAATTTACTGTTTGCAGGAAAACGTGTTGTTGTAGCGGGATATGGATGGGTAGGAAGAGGCGTTGCATCTAGATGCAGAGGAATGGGAGCCAAAGTTTGCGTTACTGAAGTAGATCCGGTAAGAGCTTTGGAAGCTCATATGGACGGTTTTGAAGTTGCGCCCATGGCAGAAGCCGCAAAAACGGGAGAGATATTCGTTACTGCGACGGGCCAAACTGGAATCATTAGAAAAGAGCATATCTTGACTATGAGAAACGGTGCCATCATGGGTAATGTGGGCCACTTTGATGTTGAGGTGGATGCCAAGTTTTTGCTAACTGAATCAAAATCAGTACGAGAAGTTCGTCCAAATCTGGATGAGTGTTTATTAAAAAATGGAAAACGCGTTTATCTTGTTGGAAAAGGAAGAATTGCTAATCTTGTTGCTGCAGAAGGACACCCACCTGAAGTCATGGCGCAATCGTTTTCAAACCAATTATTGTCCATGATTTACATTTCAAAGAATCACAAAAAGATAGGAAAGAATGTAATCACAGTTCCACAAGAAATCGACATACAAATTGCAAGAGACGCACTCAAGGCAATGGATGTGGGCATGGACAAACCAACTGCAGCTCAGATAAAATACGGTCAAAGCTGGGCATAGCTTAAATCACGCACAAACTTTATTCAGATAATGAAAAAGGCGATTATAACAAGTGCGTTGCCATATGCTAATGGCGAGATACATCTTGGTCATGTTGCCTCAACTTATTTGCCTGCTGATATAACAACAAGATTTCTCAAGCTTACTGGCACAGAGGCCTATTACATATGTGCTTCAGATGACTATGGTACACCAATTCTGATTCAAGCTGAAAAAGAAAAAAAAACTCCAGAAGAATACGTCAAAGTCTGGAATAAAAGAGATTATGATGATTTCACCGCATTTGGTATAGGATTTGATCTATTCTACAGGACAAGCTCTCCGGAAAATATTGCCTTTGTACAAGATGTATTCAAAAAATTAATGGAAAATGGTCACATTTACGAACAAGAAATAATTCAATTCTATTGTAAGGTTGACAAAAAGTTTTTGCCAGACAGATACGTGATAGGCAGATGCCCGTATTGTAAGGCTGAAGAACAATATTCAGACTTGTGTGAAAAATGTGGAAGGGTGCCACAAGAGATAGAAGAGCCCAAGTGTTCCATTTGCAAGAATCCACCAACAAAAGAGAAGACCAAGCATTACTTTTTCAAACTGACAAACTTTGTAGACGAATTAAATGAATGGCTTGCCGGCGACTCTCATCTTCAAAAGGACGTAAAAAAATACGTACAAAATTGGATAAAAGACGGTCTGATGGATTGGGATATTACAAGAGACATTGCCTGGGGCGTGCCTATTCCACTTGAGGCTGCCAAGGGCCAAGTCTTCTATGGCTGGTTTGATAACCATCTTGCATACATTTCTTCAGCACTAAAGTTTCTAAATGACAAGGGGATTGATGGCAAAGAATTTTGGAACTCGGCAGATATCTACCACTTTATTGGTAAAGACATTGTATACCACCATTATCTGTTTTTACCCGCAATGAGAATTGGAATAAAAAAAGAGTACAAACTTCCTAACTATATACCAACTAGGGGGCATCTTATGCTACAATCAAAAAAGATCTCAAAGAGCCGTAACTGGTATATTGGCCTAAAAGATTTTCTTGAAATTTATCCATCTGATTATCTACGATTTTATTTAACATTGATTACTCCCTATAGTCAAGATGATCTCAATTTTGATTGGGATGAGTTTGCAGCTAGGATAAACTCTGAGCTAATAGGAAACATTGGCAACTTTGTCAATAGAGCGCTTGGCTTTACAAAAAAGAGTACTGGAGGTGTAGTTCCTTCAACTGATAGTCTTGACTCTGTAGATGAAGAAGCGCAAGACAAGATCAAAAACTTGGTAAATGAAATGACACCTATAATGGAAGAAAATAATCTTGACAGGGCACTCAAGAAGATCTTGGAGTTTTCTGCATACTTTAACCAATACTTTCAGAAAAAAGAACCGTGGAAAGGAGGGGCAGGTACAAACAACTGTATATTCATTTCAGTGCACGCGGTACGCTCTATTGCAATAGCACTTTACCCATTTTTGCCAGAATCATCGCAGAGAATATGGTTGCAACTTAGTTTGGCAGGAAATGTGTCAGAGCAATCATGGAATTCCATGTCTGAAATTACGATAAAATCAGGTCATAATCTGGGCGAGGCTTCTCCACTTTTCAAGAAAGTAGAGTCTACAGATATTCAGGTACATAAATCAAAACTTGGACAGTAAATGACACTAGACTGGGTCTCAAGAGATGGAAAATTAATACTGGGTGCAAGAGTTGTTAGAGCATTCTCGTACGGTTTTCTGAGCGTAATTTTAGCAATTTATCTCAATTTACTTGGATTTAATGAAATCTTAATTGGAGTTGTTTTAACTGCCACATTGGTAAATAGCGTAATCTTCAATCTGATATCAAGTGTGTATGCTGATAAGATAGGGCGCAGAAAGTTTTTGATCCTTTATGCAGTTTTAATGGTTATTTCAGCTGTCGTATTCTTTCTAACCAACAACTATCTGGCACTAATTATCGCCGCACTTGTTGGAACAATTAACGTGACAGGATCTGAGGTGGGTGCATTCTTATCACTTGAACAAGCCATTTTGCCTCAAACAGTAAATGACGAAAAGAAACGAACCTCAATTTTTTCCATCTATAACATGGTAGGAACGTTTGCCATGTCAGGCGGTGTGCTTCTTTTAGGTTTGCCGCACATTTTTTCACAGCAATTTGGGCTCGATCAAATTAGTGCAATCAAGATTCTCTTTCTTGCATATGCAGCATGTGCATTATGTGTTCTAGCAATCTACCTTGTGTTATCGCCAAAGATTGAGACCAGATCCAAGAATAAAGATGCCAATTCATTCCGTAATATCACGCCACAATCTCGCAGTGTTATAAAGAAAATGTCATCGCTATTTGCAGTTGATTCCTTTGCAGGAGGATTTGTGATACAAAGTATAGTCTCCTTTTGGTTTTACACAAAGTTTGGTGCTGACCTGTCTACTTTGTCTTATGTTTTTACAATAGCTGGCATACTTACTGCCGTGTCGTATTTGCTAGCCAGCAAGATGGCATCAAAGATTGGTCTTGTTAATACGATGATCTATACTCACATACCGTCCAACATTCTTTTGATACTAGTGGCATTTGCACCAAGTTTTCCGCTTGCTGTCGGGTTATACTTTGCAAGAATGAGTATATCTCAGATGGATGTCCCAACACGCCAGTCATATCTGATGGCAGTAGTAAACGAAAATGAACGTGTTGCAGCAGCCGGAATTACTAATACATCAAGAAACATTGCTCAGTCAGTTGGCCCATCGCTTGCTGGTGTGATGATGGGTTCGCTCTTAGCTGCTCCTTTCATTATTGGGGGCGTACTAAAGTTAGCATATGATGTAGGGCTATTTCTAAATTTTAGAAAAATAAAACCGCCTGAAGAGCTCTAAGTGTTTGCTCTGTTAATTTTCTCAAGATATGAGAGAATTCCTGTGTAGTCCATATTGCCAAATCCCTCTTTGACGGCATTTTGGTACAGTTCATTTGCAAGTCTGGCAACAGGCAAATTTGCCCCGAATTCTTTGGCTGTATATTCTATCTCATCGAGATCTTTTTGCATTACGTTTAGGAAGAAACTTGGCTCAAAAACTCCTTTTGCCATCTTTGGCCCTTTGAGGATGCTCATTCCTGTCTTGAAATAGGTGGAATTTAACACCTCTAAGAAAAGGAGGGGGTCTAGACCTGATTTTTTTACCAGTATGATGCCTTCAGATATCGCTAATGCTAAAATTGAAATCTGCAAGTTCATGGCAAGTTTCATTGCATCGGCAGAACCATTATCACCTAGGTAAAATGTTCTTTCTCCTATTGCATCAAAAACAGATTTACACTTTTCATAAACTTCTTTTTTGCCTCCTATCATGACTACAAGCTGACCTTTTTCTGCAAGGGGTGGTCCACCCATAACAGGGCTGTCGATCATTGGAATTCCATATTGGAAATATTTTTCAGCTATTTTTCTTGATGAAATAGGACTGATTGTACTCATATCAGACACAACAAGTTTTTCATGTTTGCCATGTATGATGCCGTCTTTGCCAAATGATATGGACTCGACAGCCTTTGCATCCTTTACTATCATGATTACAATTTCAGAACTCTCAGCTACTTGTTTTGGTGACTTTGCAACTTGCGCACCAATTTTTTTGAGCGGTTCTGTCTTCTCTTCTGTCCTGTTGTAAACTGTGACATTGTGTCCTGTACTGAGGAGACGTGCTACAACTGCTTTTCCGAGCAGTCCTGTGCCAATAATTCCAACATTCATCGTACCATTATTTTTCATGCCAGTTTTTTTCTATTGAATCCGTTAGGTGACAAGCGCTTTGAATCTATCGTCGCTTTGAAGCATATCGAAATCTTTGTCATCACTTGCCTTTGTTGCGAATTCTGGATCAAGAACTATTGCACGCTCAAGCAACACTAGAGATTCTTCAGTGTTTTTCTGGAGGGATTTGCTACAAGCCTTGTGGTACAAGGTACTAGCATGTTCTGGCTCTTGCGATAGAATCTTATCATAACAAGTTATGGCCTCATCATATCTTTGGAGATAATGCAGGGCAAGTCCTTTGTTTAAAAGACAAATCACATGGCTTGGCTTTAGGTTCAAAACCATGTCATAGGAAGAAATAGCATTGTTGTACCTGCCTATCTTCCCTAATGCATTTCCTTTGTTAATTAAAGCGTTCAGGTGTGTTGGGTTTACCGCCAGAACCTTGTTAAAGTAAAATATTGCATCCATAGGCTTGCCGCGTTTTGCATGTCCAAGGCCTATATTGTAAAAATATTCAAGACTTGACTCCTCATCGTCTGAGGCAAAGTGTATTCCCTTCATTCTGGTTAGGCATGGTGCCCTATTTGATAAAAGCTATTCCATCTGATCAAATTGCTAAAGTACCACTGTGGTGCAACAAAGACATGGAAAAACTTAGGGCATGTCCAATCTGTCCTAACTGTGGTTCGAAAAAATTTGATAGGATAGAGGCAAGTGATACTGTAGTTAGATGCATAAAATGTGGCAAAGAAATGACAATTTGACTATTTTAGATATTGTAATACTGTCATTATTTCCAATTTATTGTTTAAACAAACCTTGTACTAAATTATACTACATTTTTAGATTGAACAAAACTATTCCATTGGGTCTGACTTGAGAAAGTCACGACTCTCTTTTTCAAACAGGTCAGACTTTTCCTTTACTTGTTTGATGGAGACATATAGTCTAAACAACAATTCATCACTAGGCTGGGTAATTTCTAAAAGTTTACGATCTATGCCGTAATCTTCTATTACTTGCCACATCTCATCAAGTGATAAATTTGAACTCAACTTGCTCAGTTAAAATTATTCGTATATTTAAAAATTTTCCAAAGCTGGGCAAATCATAAGATCTAAAATGCAGTGCAAGCGGCGTTTTCTAAATTTGGACAACGATAGCTTGAAAAAGTTGTATTTTTGATATGTTGATGGTTATCGATCTTTTTTTGACAAGTTTCCAATCTGTTTTGTCTGCATTATAAATTTTTATGCACAGAAAAGAGAATTAATTAAAAAATTTCATCCCATTAACATTAGTTTTTGATATTAATTCTTGGTGATTGGGTAAATTCTGCCCCTAGATAATTATGCTACAACACCCATCACAATCTTGTGGATCTTTTATCATTTGGAAGAGTGATCTCTGACGA
>JBOGRA010000041.1:0-13689 GCA_050749325.1 Nitrosotalea sp.
GACATGTCAAAGGGGTGTAAGATTCATTATGGAAGTGCTCCAAAGATTGCAGACTTGGAATCAGAGTTTGACATAATCATAGATTCCACAGGTTTTCACAGATCTTATCTTCCAAGACTTTCTCGCGATTTCCATCTACCAACTTTTCAATATAAAGTCAAGTATGAGAATGGGGTTCCTTTTGATGATTTTTATCTCAAGCCTTTCACATCCATGAGTGGCTATTTCTGGTACTTTCCATTAGGAGAAAACATTGCACACATAGGTGCTGGCGATAAAAATAGAAACCATGTTGAGGAGACTAATGCATTCTTGAAGAAGTATGGCGGCAAAGTCATAAAGACTGTAGGAAGACCCATCAGACTTGCCACACCAGACATGTGTGAGCCATTTTATCATGGCAAGGTGGTTGGAGTTGGAGAGTCAATAGGTACCGTTTATCCTCTACTTGGGGAGGGAATTATTCCCAGCATGACATGTGCGGACATATTTGTTGAGAACATTGGAAATAATGAAAAGTATCGCCAGAAGGTATTAGAAAAATTTGCAATATATTCCAGGGTATTGTCTTTTGTCAGAAGCAAGATGGATAGCAAATTTGGCATGCTAAAGAATTTTTCAGATCTCATATCAATCTACAGATACATGAAGAAAAATGAATGGAGGTTTGGAATGGAGATTCGAATGGCCGACATGATGAAGGTAGCACGAGCCTAAAAACCCATACTTACATAACCAAGATTCTCACGAGTCGTTCTGTTTGAGCTCATTGTGTAATCATAGATGATCTTTGAATATTCTGTAAGAACGTCTTTCATTTCATCAATTGATTTTGCAAAGTAGAATCCTGGACAATCTCCAGTAAATTGAAATGTTGCATGAACTCTTGCTCTGCCTTTTTCATTTTCAAGCCATGACGAAAATGGATAGAGATAGCATACGCCTGGTCTTGACGGATGTAAGCCGCAGTAGCCTTTTTGATCTAGAAATCTGCACTTGATATAAGTACCATCTTCTGTTTCTGTTTCATCGCTTTTTCGTTTAAGGTTAATCATAGTCATTATGACTGGATTACTAGTAGGACTTTGTTCCTCCCATGCGGTTACATTGGTTTCATTTTTTACAAAATCTGAAACCTTGTCGTACTTCATGTTCTTGCTTATTGTTATCAAGTCATCTGAGGTAAGGGGTAGCCTTCCCTGCCTGTTACAACAATTATGACATTCAGGCCAGTAGCATTTCCAAAGTACATAACCATTATCTGAGGACAAATATGGTATGTGAAATATCACATCATTTACTTTTATCTGAAAATCCGATGCGTCTACTTTTTTACCCAAAATAAAATCGCGAATTATAGGTTCAATCGTCCAGTCTTTGGATAGCAATTCCAAGGATTCTTCGATTTTAGGCTGCATCAACCAATAAATTAAGAATAGACTTTTGAACGTTATCAATGTTAGGCCAGAAGGGAAAATATGCTTCTGCAACTCAAAACAGAAGACTAGTGTGGGAAAAAGTCATGTGGCCTCTAATTCTTGAAATAAATAATGTTAGTTTTACTTTAGAACAATACAAGAAAAAGCGTAATGAAGTATGCAAGGAGCTAAATATTCCATCGTCTCGCATAGCTGGGGGGTTTGTCTCACTTTTGCTAAAAGGAATACTGTACAAGGAAAAAGATCTGTATTCCATTCACTATAGACTCATTCCATACATGAGACTTAAAGCAGATTGCGATTATGCGATGGCTGTTCGTGAAGCTAGTACAAAATAGGGTTTATCCATAGATCTTAATTTTGGCTTTATTGACTCATTTACAATCATAACAAATTATGTTGTAATGTTACCAGCTAATTTCTCATTAGATTTTATAGTGTCATTTTAAATGATACTTATGAAGTATTACATTGCAGGTGCAATATTGTTTGCAGGATTTGCAATACTTGCTTCGTTAATAATACATGATAATCCTCAGATTACAAAATGGGATTATTCGGCGTTTTTAGTGATAAACAGTCCTCATGGTAAAATTATCAACCAAATAATGATTTCCCTAACAAAATACGGCAGAGAAGTAGTATGGATAGCAACTACTGCATTACTTTTCATATTTGGCGGAAAGGAAGGTCGAAAGACAGCAGCTTTGCTTGTCATAGCGTTTATCATATTGATACCAATTGGAATAGTCCTAAAGGACGAAATTAACAGACCAAGACCAATGCCATCAACATATGATAATCTATTGGTAAAGGAAGAAACCGATTCATCCTTTCCCTCTGGTCACTCAATAATTGTTTCTGCAGGTGCATTCATCATGCTTGCTAGATTCAACCAAAGAAAACAAATCATAGTATCGTTGATACTTGTAGCTGAAGCATTCTTGGTAATTTATTCAAGAATTTATGTGGGTAATCACTATCCACTTGACGTAATAGGTGGAATACTTGTTGGTACTGGCGTAAGTGCCATTGTAGTAGGTTCTAGTAGATATCTCAATCCAATATTTTCACGTCTTGATTCCATACGTAGGAAATAATTCAATTCTTAATCTTAAATTTGTCAGTGCTCTGATTCGTATTTGACGGTTTACCTATATTCATCGCCGCAGTCTCCAATTCTTTCAAATAGATAGCGGGATCTTGATGTTATCGATTTTATGGCATCACTATCCTCCTTGTCTAGTTGCAATTCAAACACTCGTACATTATCTGATTTGTGTTCTGCAATACCCAGTCTTGTTCCAATTATTACACCTGCTACTGCAGGTTTATCCAAGATGTATCTTGTAGCAACATTTGCGATACTAACATTATGTTTCTTTGATATACCATCAAGTACAGCAAGTAGCTCTTGAAACAGATTCCAGCCACCCCATACATCAATCATATTTTTGTACTTTTGCAAACTTGGCGTATCAAGTTGAGATCTGGTTAATTCTGGTTTGCCTAGATACTTTTCAGACAAGAGCCCACCAAGCAGAGTTCCATATACCAATAACTTGATTCCATGTTTTTGACAAAATGTAGTCATCCTGACCTCAGGTCTCTGATCGATCATGGAATATTGTACTTGGTTTGATACTAGTTTGAATCCATTTTCTATCATAACCTCAATTCTTTCTGTATCAAAGTTTGTCAACGCGAGATGTTTTATTTTTCCCTCATCACGAAGCTTTGAGAGATGATGTAATGCATCAAGATATCTTGTATCATCGTAGTCCCACCAATGAAATTGCACTAGATCAATTGTCTTCACATTCATTCTACGAATAGACTCGTCTATGTAATGTTCTACTATGGTTCTAGTCATAGGTCCTGGATTTGGAACAAATTTTGTTAGTGCTTGCATGTTATCAAGTTCTGCTTCTCCTTTATTTTTTGCAAGTCTTTTTCTAAATTCACCAATATATTCTTCTGCAGGGCCGTAAATATCTGCCATGTCCCATGTTGTAAAACCATAATCATGATACAAGAACATCTCAGAGATGGCAGATTCTGGATTGATTTGACCATGACTTCCTGCCACTTGCCACATACCGTTTAGAATACGGCAAATTTGCAAGTCAGACGTTAACTGGAATGTTTTTTGATACTGTGACATGCTAAAGAGTAATCAAACTTTCCTAATATGATAACATATTCCATATTCCTGACATGATACCAACAAAATTTAATCAAAATAAAAAATTTACAGGTTCTGAGTTCATAGATCATCTAATTTTGTTAGAGACGTTTATTACAAATGTACCGCAAATCTCCTTTTTGTTCCAATAATGTCCGATTACTACACAATAATTATATTCTCAACTTATACCACTCGTTTTGGTAGCCCGATAGTCTAGTGGCCAAACAATTTTTGGGCTAGGGATTCCAGGCTCTGGATCTTATGAGAGGACACCTGGAGACGGCAGTTCGAATCTGCCTCGGGCTATCTTATTTTTTAAAACGCCTCTATCTAGAGGCCATTGCAATTCGTTCTAGTTCATTTTTCTTCTTAACAGAAGGTGCATTCATGTCATTTGCAGCTGCAAGTATCAAGTGCTCTGCAAGGTTTTCCTCTATTGCCTTTGGATTAGAAAATGTTGCATCCCTTACTCCTTCTGCTATGAACCTAAGAGCAAGATCAATTCTTCTAAGAGGAGCAACATCTACTGAAACATGGTATACGGTTCCACCATAAACTATTCTTGTAGTATCCTCATTGGGAGCTGAGTGTTCTATCGCCCTTATCAAGACCTCAACAGGGTTCTTTCCGGTTTTAAGATGCATTATTTCAAATGCTGTCTTGACTGTATTTATTGCGTGAATCTTTTTTCCACCCATTCTGCCAGTGTTCTTTGCATATTTTTTTCCAAAATGAGATAGCTTGTTTACAAGTCTCTCAGTTATGTTGACTTCGGCTTTATTGAATCGTTTCAGTGCAGAACGGCCAAAGGATATTGGAATTATCTCTTTTTTTAGCGAGATGACATTTCTCAGACCTGGATCTTTAATCTCAATTTTGGAGGTATCCCACTTTCTAAAAAGTAAAAGATTCTGTGTTTCAGTCATTTCTATCTTCTCGGTTTTTCTTTCTTACCGTAAACTAGTTCTTTAAGTGAAGTGCCGTTTACCTTGAATACTTTCCATCTTACTCCAGGAATATCTCCCATTGCTCCACCCATAGATGCACCCATTCCTTCTACGTGCACCTCATCGTGTTCATCAACAAAATTTAGCGCACCGTCCTTGGGAAGAAATGCAGTTACAGTCTTACCGTTCTTTATGAGTTGGACGCGAACACATTTTCTCACAGCAGAGTTGGGTTGTTTAGCTTCAATTCCTACTTTTTCTAGTACAATACCACGAGCTTGAGGTGCCCCTCCAAGAGGACTTGCCTTTTTATCCAGTCCGAGCTGTCTTCTCTTGTAAGTTCCTATCGACCATCTCTGTCTCTTTCTTTTATCTCTAAGAACTCTTCCTGCAAATAGACCAAGGGGTGATTTTGCCATTATCCATTACTCCATTATTTTTTCAGGGCTTTGTATTAATACACTTGAGATTTGGAAGTATCTTTTCGCAAGCAATCTTGCCTTTTCAGCATTTCTGCCTTCCCTGCCCACCACTATACCTTTCTTCTTTGCATCTACAAGAACAATTGCTTGAAGAGAACCATCCAATCTTTTGTTTAACTTAACTTCAGATATCAATTTGGGATTTAACATATTTTTTAGAAACTCTGCAGGATCTTCGGAATACTCAACTAGTTCTACATTTCTTTTCACTACATTTTGTAGGTTTCTTATTGTAGAGCCTCCTTTTCCTATTGCAAGACCCATCTTACCTTGATTTACCACAAAAATTACTCTGTCTTGTTTTTCATCTTCGATGCAGTCTCTTGCTGTTGCACCGGTCACATTTTGAAAAAGTGACATTAGTTTTATTTGATCTGTTGTTAGTTTAATTGTTTCAGTCATACCTTTTTTAAACTCGATCTCTTTGAGGGACATTTAAGTCTTGATAGATAGTTTGAAAAAAACAAGACATTTATGCTTTCTTCTCTGTTTCTGCATCTTTTATAATAGCTTTAAGATTAGTATCGCTTAGAGTTTTTAGCGATACTGCCGAAATTCGAAACTGTGTGCCACACAGTCTACCTAGCTCTACGGATGAGCCATTATAATTTAGAGTTGGCACTTTGGCACTCTTTGCAGCTTCAACTATCTTTTGTGTCATGGATGACGGAATCGAACGTGAGAGTACAATCAATTTAGAATTTTTAACAGAGCTCAGAGCTTCTTTGGAACCAAAGAAACACTTTCCACCCTCTACCGCATCCTTGATAGCTTTTTCTAAGAGTTTAACCATCTTCTACCACTTTCATGTAAAGATCTACAGTGCCAGTACCAATTGGAATATTTGCTCCAACTATGACATTTTCGGTGACTCCTTTGAGTTCTTCTACCTCTCCTGCCAATGCAGCTTCTGCAATAGTAGGAACAGTAATCTCAAATGCCGCTCTTGCCAACACGCTGGTCTTTGTACCTGCAATTCCATGTCTTCCAATTTGTTGTAAGTATCCTCTAGAGCACATCAAGTCTGCCACCAGCATAATATATCTAACATCAACTTCAAGACCCTGATCTTCAAGAGTTGAGTTAAGCTCGTTTATCAATGAATTGCGAGCAGCTTCTATACCAAGTGTGTTTGCTATCTCAAAAACATTGTTTGTTCTAATGTTCTTCTTGTCAATACCATCAACTTCCATTACCTTAGCAATATTTGATCCTGATGTTTGGATAACCCATTCATCTCCTTGCTGTACAATTGTTACGCGTTCCACATCGGTTACTCCCTTGACTGTCGCTGAAAGAACTTTGTTTCTCATACCAAGTATTGTCTGGGCATCAGATTCTTCAGGAAGCGTAAGTGTAATGGAATGTCCACTAGGTTCAATTTCAAATTTCTTCTTCGATGACTGTAATGCCATTACGACGTCTTCAACGGTACAAGCTCTTTCTTTTAGTCTGTCTTGATTTAGATTCAGTTTTATTTTTGTAGAATAGTCAGTCTCCGTACTTGTGATTAATGCACTTATCTTGGTATGCAAAATTTCTCGCGCTACCTTGATTGCCTTTTCTTTTGATTTTTTATGATGCTCCTCCAAATAGATGTCCATGGTTGGAGTGACTGGTTTTTTTCGTGCATCTACAAGTTCAATAAGTCTTGGAAGTCCCAGTGTGACGTTTCTCTCTCTAATACCTGCAAAGTGGAAGGTTCTAAGTGTCATTTGAGTACCAGGCTCACCTATGGACTGTGCTGTGACAACACCTACTGCTTGTCCCGGTTCAACCTTGGCACCATCATAAAGTTCCAATGCTTTCTTCAGCACCTTCTCCACTCCGTCTCGGCTAAGCTTCGATTCTGTCAGAGCATCATGAACGGTTTGAGACAAGCGCGGATTGAATGTCTTGGTATACTTTTTTACAAGATCTTCAACGTCTTCCTTGGTTGCTTTCTTTCCAGAATCAATTATACTTTCAGATTCGATTAATCTAGAAATTCTAAATGCCTCACCATGATCACTTTTTGAAACATCAATTCCGTCTTCACCATACAAGAACTGTATGATGTGGCCATGTGGATCTCTTACTGTCTGATCATATTCTAGTTTGAGATGTTCTAGTGCATTTATCAATCTCCTTTGCATGTATCCACTTTGTTGGGTTCTTACTGCCGTATCAACAAGACCTTCTCTTCCACCCATTGCATGAAAGAAAAACTCTAGCGTTGATAGACCGTCCCTATAATTTGATTTTACAAATCCTCTTGAATCAGGATTTGTATCGTTTTCCTTGAAGTGTGGTAACGCTCTGTTACTGTAACCTTTGTGAATTCTTCTGCCTCGAATTGACTGTTGACCTAACGCACCTGCCATCTGACCAATATTCAGAGAAGAGCCTCTCGCGCCCGTTGTTGCCATAATTCTACCTGCGTTTGTTTCATCAAATGATTTGTCAGCCATACTGCCTGCCCTGTCTCTTGCTTTTGATAGTTCGTTTACAATGTAAGCTTCAAGAGCTTCATCAGCCGATAGTCCTCTACTAAGCTGCAATGTTCCTTTCTTTGCTTGTGATATGAAATCATAGACTTTGTCATAGGATTCTTGAATGTCTCCCAATATGGAATCCTTGGTCTTCACTGAGAGTTCCAAGTCAGCATATCCATAGCTAAATCCGTATCCTGTGATAAACTGCTTCAATATGATTAGAACAGAATTGAGAAAATTCTTTGCTTCCTCGTAACCATAATCTTTAGCTATTCTATGTAGAACACTATCAGGTTCCTCTGCTCCTATTGATGCCTTGTCTATTACACCGCTTACGAGCTGACCGTTTTTAATTACGACATCCTTTGCTGGTCCCTTGGTTCCTTTAGACCATTTTGATGTAATAACATAGTTGAAATCTTTTGGTAAGAATAATGAGAATAGCTGTTTACCTGTATATAGTGGACCGCCCTTTCCTTTGATCTGAGGTTCCGGGAATGTATCTGCGTATCCACCTAACATTGCCAAATTTGCAAATTCTTGTGGAGTAAGTGTGGTATCGTCTTTTGTTAGCAAGTATGCGCCTGTAATAAAGTCACGTAGTGCACCAATTATCGGTCCTCCATATCTCGGTGAGATTATTTGATCCTGTACTCGCATTAGGAGAATGGCTTCAGCTCTTGCCTCCTCGCTTTGAGGTACATGAAGATTCATTTCATCCCCATCAAAATCTGCATTGTATGGAGGACATACTGAAGGATGTAACCTGAAAGTCTTGTTCGGTAAGACCCTAACGTAGTGGCCCATTATAGACATTTGATGCAATGACGGTTGTCTGTTGAACATTACAATGTCTCCATCAGATAGATGTCTTTCAACAAGATATCCTATCTCTATATTGTTAGCAATTGTCTCCCTGTCCTCAACAAAGTCTAATCTTATCTTTACACCATCTGGCCTTACAATGTAATTAGCACCAGGGTATTTGGTAGGACCATTGATGACAAGTTTTTTCAGTCTCTCAATGTTCCATTCTGTTACAACTTCAGGAATTGTGAGCTTTGTTGCAACAGATTCTGGAACCCCAACTTCAGAGATCGCCAAGTTTGGATCTGGTGAGATTACAGTTCTGCTGGAAAAGTCTACTCTTTTTCCAGAAAGAGAGCCTCTGAATCTACCTTCCTTTCCTTTCAGTCTTTGTGTCAGTGTCTTGAGTGGCCTACCAGATCTGTGATGGGCTTGTGGGATGCCAGATACTTCATTATCAAAATATGTTGTAACATGATATTGTAACAAATCAACAAGATCTTGCACAATCAGGGGCGGAGTACCAGCTTCCTTGCTTTCCTTTAGACGTTGATTTACTCTGATGATATCAACAAGTTTGTGCGTCAAGTCATCTTCAGATCTAATTCCGGTTTCTAAAATTATCGAGGGCCGTACTGTGACAGGCGGTACAGGTAAGACTTGGAGTACAAACCATTCAGGTCTTGCAGTTGCTGGATCATATCCAAGTAGTTTCAGGTCATCATCTATCATATGAGAAAATCTTTCGCGGATAGTAATTGGAAGTAATCTATTTTCTCCCAGCTCTGTTCGTTCAATGAAAATGGTGGGTTTTGTAAATATCATTTCGTATTGCGATTTGCCACAATGAGGGCATGTTTTCTCTTTTTTTGCCCTCTCAATTATTTCATCAGGAATGTGTTTAATCGAGATTACGTTGTACGCGGCCTCTTTTTGGATTATTTTGTGATATTCGTCAAGTTCCTCTTGCGGTATCTTTAGTCTAGCACATGACCTACAAGTGGTCAATAGAAGTTTGTAGATGTTATCAATAAATGCAATATGCAATACAGGTTCTGCAAGCTCAATGTGACCAAAATGCCCAGGACATCTAGCTGCAGTGTTTCCACATGTAAGACATTTTTGACCTGGTTCAAGAGTACCAAGTCTGCCATCCATCAATCCACCTTGTACAGACATTCCATCTTCATCATAAGTTTCGGGGGCTGTGATCTCTGCAACAGAGTATTTCCTAATTTCGGTTGGAGACCATACCGAAAACTTGATCCCGTCAATTACTTTGATTGTTTCAACTGCCATTAGACTCTCTCCTTTATCAAAAGTCTTGGCGCTACGTCAAGGCTCATCATTTCCTGCAATAGAAGTTTAAAGGCGTAAGCAACCGAGATTGATGTCACCTTTGCTTTATCTCCACATACTCTACAGACAAATCGTCTTTGTTTTATATCATAATATGACACAAGTCCACACCTTTCGCAGATATAGATTTCAGCTTTGTCAGATTCCTCAAGAAGTCTATCCTTTAACATCATGGATGCACCATATGCAATAAGACAGTCTCTTTCCATTTCACCAAATCGTAGACCACCACCCCTTGCACGACCTTCTGTTGGCTGTTTTGTCAACATTTGTACCTGACCTCTTGCCCTTGCGTGTATCTTATCTGCAACCATATGATGTAATTTTTGATAATATACAACACCAACGAAAACATCAACTGAAAACGCTTTACCTGTTCTACCGTCATACATCATTTCCTTACCTGAATACTTGAATCCTGCCGTTTCGAGAATCCCTTTAATGTCCTCTAATTTTTCACCAACAAACGCAGAGCCATCCATCTTTGAACCACGCAAAGCTGCAGCTTTTCCTGTTACAGATTCAAGAAACATTCCCACTGTCATTCTAGATGGGAATGCATGAGGATTGATCATAACATCAGGTACAACACCATCAGCAGTATATGGCAAGTCCTCATGGTTTACAAGTAATCCCACAACTCCTTTCTGTCCATGTCGTGATGCAAACTTGTCTCCAATCTCAGGAATTCTCACATCTCTTACTCTGATCTTGTACATTCTGCCACCATCATGAGATTGTGTCATAACAACTGTATCGACAACACCGTTCTCGGATGGTCTTACACCTATTGACGTATCTCGTCTATACGGTCCCTTAACCTCAAACTCTCTATATTCCTCCATAAATCTAGGAGGACTTGTTTTTCCAATGAGTATATCTCCACCTTGGACGGTGGACTCTGCTGCGATGACTCCATCTTCTTCTAGTAATCGATATGCTTTATCGCCACGAAATCCGCGAATGTTTCCATCTGCAGTTGGAATCTCAAAATTATCTCTCATTCCTCCAGGGTATTGTTTGGCCTCTGCCTCGTAGATTCTATAGAAGAAGGTTCTACCCAGTCCTCTATCGATAGATGATTTGCTCAATACTATTGCATCCTCAATATTGTAACCGTCAAAAGGTAATACTGCAACAACACAGTTTTGTCCTGCGGGTCTATCTTCTAGTCCTAACAGACCCATTGCCTTCGTTGTAACAATTGGGGTTTGTGGGTACAGCATAAGATGTTGCCTAACGTATGTACTTGCATTCATCAGTGGAGTTGAGAAACCAAGACTTTGTTTTGCCATGGCTGATTCATATGTATTTCTTGGAGACTGATTATGTTCTGGATATGGGATTATTGATGCACCAGCTCCGAGAATTGCCGATGGAAATATTTCCATATGAGTATGTTTTTTCATGTCTGTTTCATCTATTGCAATGTAACAGTTTTCTTCTTCATTTGCATCAACTAGCTCAATTACACCCATATGCAAAAGATCTGTCCATGACGAAAATTTTTTGCTAACTTTTTCTATTAGCTCTTGTGTTAATAGCAATTTATTGTCCTTAATTACAATCAATGGTCGTAGAACTCTACCTGCATTACAGTTGACATAAAGTCTCTTAGTGGAACCTTCCACACTTGACTGATACAAGAAAATGCCAACGTGTGGATGAATCTTATAATTCCTTCTAAGTTCTCTTAGCGAATCAACAAGTTTCTGTCCATCTTTATAATATCCTATTAATCTCCCATCTACGAAAACTCTTGTTCCCTCTTTTTTCAGATCATCTTTTGCGTCAGAAACATAAGTTGCACCTAGATCATAAAGCTTTTCAACTATATCTTCGGATGCTACGTTTACTGATATTATAGCAGACAGTGCCAAATTCTTTACCAAACCACAATTAGATCCCTCAGGAGTTTCGCTTGGACATATTCTTCCAAAATGAGTAGCATGCAAGTCTCTTGCCTCGAAGTTAGGTTGACTTCTACTAAGTGGGGATTGTATTCTTCTAAGATGACTTATTGTAGACAGATAGTTTGTTCTGTCCAAAAGTTGTGTAACGCCGACACGGCCTCTTCCCCAGTTTCCTGTTGCTATGGCATTGTTTAGTTTATCTGTAACTATACCAGGCCTAACTGCTGCCGCAACTGCGTTTATTCCTCTTTTTTGTCCTGATCTCTCAAGCTGGTATTTCATGTCCCTCACCAGATTTCTGAAGGCTGTTCGGAAAAGGTCAGCAAGCATTTGACCTGCAAATTTTATGACTTTATTCCCATAATGATCTTTATCATCAGGAGTAATCCATCCTAGCTTCAGTTCAATTAATTTGCAAGTTGCTTCACCGAGAAATAGAGACTTTTCCTTTCTATTATCAGGATGTTTTCCCAAGTGCGGTAGAAGACCCCAGTCAAGCAAAGTCTCTGCTCTTTTTATCTGGAATTCTTCTAACATACCTGGCGCAATTCTCTTGCTGATATACACTATAGCATCTTTGGCCGTTGGTACATCACCTGATTTCTCAAACGAAGCTTCTAGTTCATCTTGAATCTCATCAACTAGAGAAACCGCTGCTGCAATTTCTCGATCAGATTCAAGTCCCAAAGCACGCATTAAAGTAACTACAGGAATATCCACAGGAGAACCCGGAATTTTTGCTACTATCAAGCCGTCATTTTTCATCACAAGTTCAAGTTTTGCTCGATAACCTACAATGGATGAATATACTTTAGCTTTGAAAACTGTATTGCCGCCGACGGTTTCTTTATCAACTATAATTTTATTGTAGGAAAGATCCTCCAATCCAACAATAACACGCTCAGAGCCATTGATGATAAAATAACCACCCGGATCATTTGGGTCCTCGCCATATTCTATGAGTTTTTGTTCAGAAAGGTTATGTAAAATACAAGCATTAGATCTAACCATCACTGGCATGTCACCTATGTGAACATATCGGGATTCTAGAATTTTTCCATCTTCCACTACACTTGCTTCAAGCATTATAGGAGATGCATAAGTTACATTTCTTAATCGAGCTTCCATTGGAGCAATATGTGTGATTGAACCATCCAATTCCATCATACGGGGTTGTTGAAGCTTTACTTTTCCAAGTTGAATTTTATACGGATACTCGGCACTCTCTATCTCTATCTGCCCAACTTCATCAATAATACTTTGAAGTCCTCTTTCAAGAAACTCATCATAAGAATTCAGATGTTGTCTTGCTATTCCCTCTCTTTTTAGAATGTCCTGAACTATTGGCCATCGTTTATGCGAAATGTGTGTCATTATTCTTCCACCACGTATCTATAGTAGATGCTTTCACCAGCTGTAGGGCTTTTTCTTGCTATCTTTATCATATCACCTGGTTTTACTCCCAGACCTCTAATAGCAGGATCGCTGACGTATATCAATGGCATCTCAGTAGGCTTTGTATGATATTTTTCTAATATCTTTTCAGCTTCTTCTTTGGTCATTATCGCATGCTTTGGAACATAGATGTGATCTGGAATCAGTATTTTCTCTTTCTTGCCTAACATGTTAAAAATCCCCTTTGAACATTAGCTGTAATAGATAATTAATCCACAAACTACGTTGCTTCCACCGAGAGGTTAATATATATCTAATCTATGGCATTTTAAAATTGCCATATTTTATCAATCGCTTTTTCAACTTTAAATAGTGAAAAAACTCGCAGAATTGACTAATACTCACTTTGAAGACTTTAATACATTTGTAATTCTGATTTATTGATACAGATTGGACTCGCATGAAGGTTTCCTAGTTTGCCAGATCTACTAAACCATCAGCACTCCAAATCCAATATCACATCTGTTGATACATAATGATTCTGCCGTAATGCATACAATAAGAAATGAAAGGCGTTGGGATAGGCGGTCCCCACCCTTTGTTACATCAATAAAGGCCTGTATTGGATATAACATACAAATCCTCCTAAGAATAAATTGACTACAAAACAGACAACAATTAAGAT
>JBOGRA010000042.1:0-13283 GCA_050749325.1 Nitrosotalea sp.
ATTCATAGTGGAGGCTGCATTGATAGGCATTATCGGGGCTTCTTTAGGATTGATAATTGGCATGGGTGCAGGCTACATCCTGAGTATATTTACCACTACCAGTGTTCAAGGCTCCGGCAGCATTCACATTCCTCCAATCTATGTTCCAACTGATCTTCTAAAGGTCTGGATTCTATCAGTTACCCTAAGCTTGGCAGCCGGAATATATCCAGCCTGGAAGGCATCAAGGCTCTCGCCAATGGTAGCATTAAGAAGAGAGTAAACTGTTGAAGAAATTTTAAAATTCATAGCCTATCACAGTAAAACTGAAAATGTCTAGTAAACTTTTTGGCAGTTGAAATTATATCTGTCTAATCTCAGTTACACCAAACCGTCATCATAGGTAGTACAAAAAACAGACTTGAAAAAGATAGAATTCTGGTATAAAATTTGATTCCGTTATGGAACAATTTGGGAGACTTGCCTCGGCGTATGAAAAGAAGCAAAAAGATAGGCTGTAAAATATGTATAAAATTTTGTTTGGTTGTAAAAGTAGTACCGTATTTTAAATACAATAAATATGTAAATTAATAAATGCCTTGTGTAAGCGCAGATAATTAACCAGCGTGACCCTGCAGAAACTAATGAGTGAAAGAGACACATTGGTGTCTGATTAATTGGGAAGTGATTTCCCCATATTCTGCGTAAAGGGTCACGCCAGACATCTTTAGACACCACAATAGATTCGTAAGTTACTTACAACGCAATTCAATGAGACCATTTACAATTTTGATGTATTTCTAGATCTACGTGACTATGACATAATATGGCGGTCAACTCTTAAGAGCTCAAAATTGTAATTCCGGTAATTTTTTTGATATCTTCACGATTCATTCCGCTTGCGGCCAAAAATATTGATAGCTTTATTGCATCTTGTCCATGTTCTGATATCTTCAAGAGGTTTATTGTACCAAACTCCTTTGTAATGTTGCCCGTATCTGGGGGTGCAACCTTTCTGGAATTTTCTATATCTGTAGTTTCTAGCCTCTTGGCGTTAAGCAATGCATCTATTCTATGAAGATCTATTTTTTTCAGCTGATCATCCAAATCATTCATATCTGTAAATTCTATTGTGACTTCTCCATATGTTAGATTGATTTTTACTTTAGCCATAAGTTTACAAGTTCCTATTTGAAACACATTTCTCAGTAATTATCTTTTCTGAGTGGCGTGACAAGACAATAAACACTCAAAAATATACAATAACGCTGTTGTTATACTGTTCGGTTTTTGTATTTTGATGTGGTCATGATCCGATTTATGTTGCATAGTCTGGTCTGAACTCTCTTCTGTATGATGAATGTGATTCAAAGAATCGATCTGATTACTTGATGACATGAATGAATGATTTTGAACCATGTGATTTCGACTACTGTCAGCCGCCATAACCAGAGTTTCCAACAAAAGGTGCACTGGCAGGTACTGTGTATGGCTGGGTGATGTTGATTCCTTGGTCTGTGGTAACTCGTATCTCCGTGAGGTCGCTGCCCTGGGGTGGAGAAAGTGTAATCCTGTCACCTGGATTTAGAATGGGAATTATGTCTGGCCTTGCAGTTCCGCCATAGTTAACCGTAACATTAGTGAGCGTATTCATTCCAGTATTCTTGATGGTGACATGAGTCTCTGAACCCATTTCATCCTTCACAAGTATGGGGTTAATCGATATATCATATTTTTGAGAAGGCGGTATTATGGGAAGAAAGTTGAACGCAAGAAATATGACAATTGCTGCAAGGCCTGCACCAATTACTATTGTAAGTATCGGTTTTTTCAATTAATAGTAGATTGATTACTAAATATTTCAATTATACTACAGCATTTTGTCCTATAAAGACTTGGTACCTATCTACCATGGCCTATTTACAAGTAAGAATGGCATGTGTCACATGTTAGGTCCCTACTATATATGAACACAGTTTCTTCTTGATTGAATTTATTTTTCAATTAGAGTAAGAAAATGAAATTAAACTTTTTTAAAATAGTTTAACAAATATCTAACATTGAATAACTGCACATGCTACCGCCTACTTGGTCTAGAAAAAGGAGCATCAGTACAAGAGATAAAAGGTGCATATAGAAAGATGGCACTAAAGTATCATCCTGACAAAAGTACCTCAAAACATGATAATGAAAAATTTAAGTTAATAAACGAGGCATACCAAATCCTTCGCACAGATCATATTTGCTGTATCGACAAAAATCTAAATAGCCAAAAACCTAATGACCGAATTTCCAACAAAAGTGGTCTTGGCTCAAAAATACCGTATTGGAATGAACTCAATCCAAATAAAATTCTCAAAACGGATTGGCGTAGATATGCAGAAAAAGCATATCAAGACTTTTGTAAATGCGAGGAGGAAATGTGGAATTACTCTGAAAAAGTGATGAGGCGTACAACTTTGTTTGTCCCCCCAGTTGTTATACGACATACTCGTATTCCTTTTCTTTTTGTCTCGCAAGTTTATATTCCTCTTCTAAAAAAAGGGCGGCATACTGGAGTGCGCCTAAAAAATCACCTAAGACTGTAAATCTGAATTGTATTGATGAGAAATAATGTAACTCTGATTTCTGGAAAATTTCATGCTCTCTACTATGTTCATATCTTATAGCAAATAGGGTTTTTCAGAAAAAGAAATCAATACTGTTGGCACCTCTTTCTTTTTGAAAATACAGTTTGCATAAAATGCTTAATACAAAAGCACGCGTTTTAATGAAATGATTTTATAAAAATAAAAAGAATGTAGTCTTTTTTGACTCCATTAGTTTATCTACGTCGTACCGCTGTCCAGACTCCGATACCACTCATGATTGCAGCAATTGCAATACCTGCAGACCATCCAGATACTTGGCTTGGATCTGCACTGCTAGTTGATTGTGTACTAGCTGTCGGTGCTAGAGTAGAAGCTGTTTCACTAGGTTGTGTAGGTGCTGATGGTGTACTAGCTGGTGTCGAAGACATAGTTGTACCCGATGACATGTTCATGTTTGACATGGTGCTAGGTGCTGATGGTGTACTAGCTGGTGTCGAAGACATAGTTGTACCCGATGACATGTTCATGTTTGACATGGTGCTAGGTGCTGATGGTGTATTGCTACTAGTTGTACTGGAAGCTGCAGCTGCTCCTACAATTACTTGACCTGTCATCCATGGATGAACTTGGCAAAAGTAGTTGTATGTGCCAGGATTATTGAAGGTAAACGAAAAGTCCTTTCCAGCTGCAATCAAACTACTATCGAAGATAGTACCGGTCTGATTGTCTGATGGATTGCCACTTGTTACAGTGTGGCTGACCTTATCATTGTTTTCCCATTCTACAGTTGTGCCTGGTGCTACATTGATAACATCTGGGTCAAAACAGTTGTTTGTTTGTGAACAGTTTGGACTCGAGCCTGCGCCGGCTGAAATGTTTACAGTTGCTCCAGACGTTTGTGCAAAAGCTGATGGAACTATTGCAAGAATAGCAACTAGGGTCAAAACACCAAATAATGCGCCCATTGGTTTTGACATCATACCACCATTAGCAACATAATCAATTAATAAGTTCTATGAATTTGACGTATCTGCTGCTGTTGATGTTCATGCGTAGGTTGGCTGTAGAAATTGAATCAAAAAGGCAGGCATCTGGGTTAAAGGCCTGATTGCGAAATACCGCATATCAGAATTGGCAACGATCTTTTTCTTGGCATGTTTCTTATAAAATGAATGACAAAAATCAAGAAAACCATCAAAAATGTATGGTGCTATATCGCATTCAATTCCCAAATCTACTGGTTAAAATCTTCAAGAACAGAAAGTCTTAATTTTGTGCGTCTTTGCATCTTTTGTTCCCAATCTGTATCAATAAATACTGGTAAAAAGCAGTTCATCTATGACAAGCATGAAATGTGTCGTATGCGGAATAGGATTCTTTTCTGCTACTGGCTCAGACAAATGTTCTAAATGTACAGGAAAGGAAACACAAGGAACCGTAGAAAGCCATGATTCCTGTGGTTGTGGACATAGCCACTAGAACTAATTTTTTTTATAGCCCTTGTTTTTCTATTCAAATTCTTTGCAAAATTGTTTTTCTTATCATTGACGATAGTCTAACATATCATCGTATTACAAACTGGCTTGATACGCAATTTCTTAATATTGCCATTTCATAGTCTGACTTGTGAAGGCACTAGTTTACGAAGAATATGCACCAGACGATGATTATGCAAAGATTCTAAAAGTCAAACAAGTCCCTGATCCTACGCCAAAATCAAATGAAGTTGTTTTCAAAGTAAAGTTTGCAGGATTAAATCATGATGATATTTGGGGAATGAGAGGAAAACCAATCAAGATTCCAATGCCGCATATTTCAGGAACTGATGCTGCAGGACAAGTTGTTGCAGTGGGAGATGATGTCACCACAATTAAGGTTGGAGACAGGGTTGTATCCCATGGTAACATGTCATGCCGAGTCTGCATGGCATGCACTGAAGGTCGTGAATATGATTGCCCGCATCGAAAAATCTGGGGTTTCCAAACAGGACCTCTCTGGGGGGGATACTGCGAATATGCTCACCTGCCAGAAGTAAACGTGGTAAAAATTCCAGAGATCATAAGCTATGAAGAGGCTGCAGGAGCTTCGATGGTTATGATGACTTCATGGCACATGCTAGTGAGCAGAGCAAAGATCAAACCTGGACAGACAGTTCTAATAATGGGAGGCACTTCTGGGATGGGAATATTTGGAATTCAGATTGCAAAGCTATATGGCTGTGATGTCATTGCTACTGCAAGCCAAAACAAGCTTGAAGAATGCATGAAACTTGGAGCAGATTTTGCAGTAGATCATAGAAAGGATAGCTGGCACAAAGAGGTCTTTGCAATTACAAAAGATATTGCAAAAAAGAAAGGAACTAGTCCTGGAATAGACGTTATCTTTGAACACATTGGAGGATCTCATTGGAACAAGGAGTTAACATTGCTAAAATACGGGGCAACTCTAGTTACAACAGGTGCTACAACTGGCTACGATGTACAGACTGATCTCAGGCACATATTTTTCAAAGGAATAAACGTCTTGGGCTCTACCCAGGGAACACGCGCAGAGCTTATGGATGGTCTGTACTGGATGTCACAAGGGAAGATAAAATCAATAATCGATTCAATCTATACTTTTGAAAATGCGGTAGAAGCGCACACTAAGATGCTAAAAGGTGACTTTATTGGTAAAATTTTGATGAAACCCAATTAGGTTTTATTGCACGCTTTTCAAGATAATGCAACTCCTAGAACTTATTGATAGAAAATCAAAAAAGAATTCGATCAATTTCACAAGCTCGTTAATTGATCCTCATAGAAAACATGAAAGCATGTCCAGGTGATATTGAGACTGAAATGTTTCTAATCCTGATGAACATCTGGGGATGCATGCCAGAATTTTCAAAAGACTGTGCCGACATGAGTAATGCCTCTTCAGCATATCTTGGAATAATGGCAGGAGCAATAATAGGTGGCATAGTAAGCTGGTGGATATACAATAGACAGAAGAAGACCTCTGACTCGCAGGACCATATTTTGCACAGGATTGAGGAATTGGAGGAGAGCCATGATGCCATATTGAAAAAACTAGCTGATTTTGATGATAAACACGAATCAACTCTTGAGGCAATGAAAGAGTTGTACCGAAAAGCCGATTCGTTCATACCTAAGGATGATGAGTCCTAAGCCCGACTAGTGAAAGCGTGATTTTTTAAGATACTACCCGACAAGCCTTGAAATTGTTATATTTATTTTCGTATCTTTCCATTTCATTTTCGTGATAATAATTATAGAAAATGATTTTTTGTAACTTTTTCTTAAATAGACGAAATGTGTTTAAGGCATTGAAGAAAACCCAAAATTCCAGACACACAAGTACCACGGCAACATGCTTTGGTACTAGGTTTTCTTCTTTGTATCTGGTATGGTGGTTTTTAAGATTTGTCATTGGCCAGAAATTAGATCCAAGATCTCTTCTTTTTGTTGTTTACCGCATTTAATGGCAATTTCGAGGTTTTAAAACAGACACCCAACAAAATCTTGCCAAATACCGCTAATCTGGAAATTAATACTTTTTTTACAATTGCTTATATAACGGTAAATTAATTCGCAATTGTTGAATATTCGACTTAATGCATTTTTGATGCTTCTAGTCATCCTTGGTTCTGCAGTGGCGGTTCCAGCATTTGCACAGGTGTCCAATGTTACTAATACTACAACGTCATCTTCACAGACGTCCAATGTAACTAATACTACCATGCCACCTTCATCCCCTCCTAACTTGCCGCTTCCTGCTTACATGAATACAAATTCTACCATTTCTTCTACAACAGCTACAGTAACAGTAACAACTGACAAATCGTCCTATAGCGATGGAGACAAGATAATGATATCAGGCACAACGGCAAATTATCTTGGTGATACTCCTCTTACACTCATTATAAGAAGCCCGGTTGGAAACATAGTTAAAATAGATCAAATCACAGTGGGAACAGACAAAACATTTTCTTCTACAGCAGTTGCTACGGGGGCCCTGTGGACAGCAGCTGGGACATATACCATATCTGTTGAATATGGCACTCCAAACAATATTGCTACAACCTCATTCCAGTTCTCAGGTGCTGCAGTATCTTCAGGTCCAAGCACTATACCAGTGGATGGTACAAGTTATTCAATAAGTTACACTATAACAAATGGCAAAGTTCTCGATATCAAGGCAGATCCGGCCTCAAAGTCTTTAACAATATCAATTCAGACCACAGGTGATGGCCTATTGACAATTACCATGCCTAGAGCATTAATTGATGCGACAAACTCGGACGGTACTGATACTAAATTCGTAGTTCTAAACGATGGTCAGGAAAACACTCTAGCCAACGAGACCGTGACTACAGGCACTGATAGAACGCTTGCAATTCCGTTCAAGAATGGAACACAACAAATAGAAATAATCGGTACTTTTGTAATTCCAGAATTTGGTCCAATCGCAGCCATGGTGCTTGCAATTGCAGTAATATCTATAATTGTAATCTCAAAAAAGACAGGAATCAGATTCTCTCCGAGATACTAGCTGCAGACAAAAATACTAAGATATCTGCAGGCAATGCTATATAGTACACTGGAAAGAGAAAATTGTGGAAAATTTACTGACAAATGATGAAATCGTCTGGCTCTGTAAATTCTTGGAAGGAAAAGGTAGTAACGATGAAATTATAATGAAAATCGTTACTATCACAACCAAACTTCAAAAGATGAAGCGGAAATAATGCTTACAACACTGTGTTTCTGATCTAGTGTGAGATTCTGGTTTAGGATATAAATCAGGCTGATCAAACTATTATGAAATGGAAAGTCCAACGAACATTTTGTATCGAGAGGCACAAACCTTTTCACACTCTCTGGTGTGGCTAGCTGTTCTTTGCATCACATTTAGCAGTGTTTATTTTGCATTACCGTTACTCTTTGAGATGACGGGAGATAGATCTCCTACAACTACTCTAGTGATTGCATCATCTATTTTCTTGGCAATAGGGTTCATTTTGCCGGTGCTATTGCTTGCAATTAAACTAAGAATTCAAGTGAGGGATGATGGTCTGTACATAAGGGTCGTACCATTCCAGTCATCGTTCAAAAAGATCTCACTTGCAGATCTCCAAAATTGTGAGCCCTACGAAAAAATGGAGAAGGGAGAAAATAAACTAGGTTTAAGGTACGCAATTTCAAAAAAAGCATATTCTCTTGGGGGCAAACGTGGAATAAAACTAGAATTCAAAAATGGCCAAACAATATTGTTAGAATCAAAACGTCAAGAGAAAATCATTCAAGCTATAAAGGACGTAAGCAACAAGAATATCTAGTACCAAAGAACGCTGTACGGTGCTTGGCTTAAGATGATTATGTCAAACACTGCCTCAAACTTTATTACAATTGGTTTAATGTATAACGTGTGAATGAAGCATATGTTCTACTAAACGTAGATTATAAAAAACAAAATAACATAATAGAACAGGCAAAAAAATTTCCTACGGTAAAATCCATAAAAACCACTTATGGTATATATGATGTTCTGATCATACTAGAATCAAATGACATGCAAGAAATTAAACAAACAATAGATGTAGACTTGCATAATGTGGATGGCATAAACAACCTCACCTCACTTATCTCTATTAATTAAGTTGGTTCAAGAATACGAAATAATTGTAGTTGGAGGGGGTCCTGCTGGGTTGAGCGCGGGGATTTTTATTGCAAGACAAAAAGCATCATGTTTGCTAATATCAAAAGATCTAGGAGGACAGATGAATCTAATTCCAAAGCTTGAGAATTATCCAGGTACGTTAATGTCAAGTGGGCCACTACTTGCAAAAACATTGGAAAGTCAATATCTTTCGTTTCATGGTGAAATAGTTTACGATACCGTGGAAATGATCGAAGAAACTGAATCTGGTATGAAAGTCAAGACTAGCAGATCTGAATATGTCGCAAAATCGATAGTCCTTGCTCCTGGCAAAGTCCCAAATAATTTGGGCGTAGAAAACGAATCTACATTTTCAAATAAAGGAGTCCATTACTGTACAAAATGTGATGCTCCATTTTACCAAGGTAGAGTAACAGCTACAGTGGGCGTAGGTGGATATCTTTTAGAGTCTGGGATCTTGCTTTCAAGGATGGCATCAAAAGTATACCTGATTTACAAGGGCGGTGCATTAGGTGGAGACAAAGACATGATTGCATCTATTGAAAAGAAAGAGAATGTGCAACTAGTACCACAATCATCAATCAAGGCTATTTCTGGCAAGAACGCACTTCAATCAATCATAGTTTTAGATAACTCTGGTAAAGAAACCACTCTACAGGTGGATGGTTTATTCATTGAGATGGGTTCAAAAATAAACTTGGATTTTGTAAAACATCTAGTGAAAATTAACACAAAGGGAGAAATTGAGATATCTGAAGGAAATGCCACTTTGCATCCAGCGATATTTGCAGCAGGAGATGCAACCAATATACCGTACAAACAGATTGTGGCAGCATGTGCAGGTGGCGCTACCGCTGGACTTTCTGCATTCAATTACGTAGAGCGTCTAAAGGGGAGGCCTGGGATTCGTGCAGACTGGAAGAAAACTATCGGGGATACCGTGTTTCACTACTAGATTTTTGTTTTATGTGTTATTGATAGCAACCTGTTGGTATTGAATCAATAAAGTTTTGATCTTTTTATTATCAAAACCATTATGTCCTATCTTTTCATAATCCGTAATTGTGGAAGAAGATGTGGTTAGCTCCCTGTCAAGCCATACCATATGCAATTATCATGTCTTGACCTTCCACAGTTTCGTTTTTTATTATTGATCTTAACACTGGTGCTGTAGCGTATAGTCTGAATTTCATACAGATCGCGTTTTGTCAGCACTAATAGACCAGCTTTAACTTGGATATCAATTACATAAAATGCTAGAGTTCTTATGTAACTGCCCTTTACTGAAAACCATGTCAGCAGACAGGGAAATGCATCCAGCAGTATGCTCGGATTGCAAGAAAGAAACACAGGTTCCTTTCAAACCAATGGAAGGCAAACCAGTGTATTGTCGTGAATGTTTACCCAAACATCGTACACAAAGAAGATTTTAGGCTGAAATACGCTTAAATCAATTTTTTACATTTAATTGGTTACCGAAGGTATTATCTATTTCATATGTCTGTGTATAATTGGTTAGATTGTCAAACCGCGTTTCTTTAGACTATGATTCTGTATGTGAAAAGGTATTGAGTCTTGATTCAACTATACGATTTGTAGGTGTGATAAACGAGCGAGGAAAACTTCTCTCAGGAGGCCTGAGAGAAGGGTTGAAGTCTCTTGAGGATCCCAAAGATGATGAAATGCTCTTTACTGAGGTTGCCCTCCGAGCCCGAATGAGAAAAGAGTTTGACAATCAATTAGGAAAGGTCAGGTTTGCAATGTCGCTTAGAGATAAAGTAATCATCATGAGTTTTCCAATAAATGAACATGATATACTGTATGTATCAGCAAACACTGATTTAGATCATGGCAAAATTTCAACGAAGATACTGAAAATACTTTGTTAGTAATTTACTGGTAATGTTTTACAATGGGAAGACAGTTGTCTATTATCCTTAGAACTTCTGAGCGCACTACATTTTTATCGATTGAAACCCACACTGTATTCTTGTCTAGCGTAAATGCGATTGTCTGAACTTTTTCACGTTCTTCCCAGAGGAATTTCACATTTCCAAGTTGCTTGTTAAACTGTGTTGCCATGCCTCTTTGTGTTGCAAGATGAAAAAATTTGTTCTTTGTATTTTTTGTGTTAAGTAGAGGCTTCAAGTCTGCTCTTCTTACATGTGCGATCAACCAGCCATTGTTATTTATGATGCCTGCAAATCTGACATAAGGGCTAATCTCAGCTATTCTCTCTGCAATCTCTTGAGCTTCAACTTTGTTCAATATCATCATTCTAAGTGTTTGATATTTAACTATTCAGAAAAACTATGAAATTTCCTAGTAAACTTTATCATTCTAGAAGTATGATATACATCACGGATTACAAATCCCTGTTTGAAAAAGTAATGGCAATAGACCAAAAGATTCGCTTTGCTACAATATTTGATATGGGAGGAAAAGTATTATACAGTAGTCATAGAGACGGCGTGGAAAATTTTCTTTCTCCTGAAGAAAGTCAAAAATCGCTTCAGCTTGCCATAAATGCTTGGAAATCACGTAATGAAGTTTCAGATAAGATTGGTAGAGGAAAATATGCTCTGGTAGAATATGAAAAGATAAAACGAATTACAATGCCGTTGGATTTTGATCACATACTCTACATTACAACAGACGTAGAAGCTGATCACGCGTCAATAATATACAAAGCCCTTAGGTTAAAACAGGACATACTTCACAGTCCAGAAGGATTTCCGTGAATATTATCATAAATTAGTTTTGTCTGATTTATTGCTCTCTTGAAACTATCTGCATGAAAATAATATGATATGATAATACTGCACACAAATTTTTTCTCTTACAAAATGTGATTTATGGATCATTGCTTAAAAGACAAAACTGAGTGAGCGGGAAACCAAGTTCAACTGTATGTTGTCTAGGAAATGAAATTAAAAATTGAGAAAATTTTGGAAATCTAGTTCTTTGAACTAGGTATCTTGATTATTCAGCTGCTGGCTGAGAACCTTCTACTATCTCTGCAGTAGCAAATCTCTGGCCTACCTCGGTAATCTTTACCTTAGTATTCTGACCAACCTTGCCGTTTTTGACAAATATCACAAATCCTTCTACTCTTGCGATACCGTCGCCTTTCCTGCTAATTTCCGTTACGGAAACATCATATTCTTTTCCGGTTTCTACTGGTTTTGGTTTATTGTCGTCAAATCGTCTACCGCCTCCGAATCCTCGGCCGCCGTATCCGCGGTTAGACCTTCCTCCAAAACCGCCTTGGTTATAACTCATCGTTGCACCTCCTATCTTAATCCACGTCATATTATCTCCTAATAAAAACGGATGTAAACGGTTCTTCAACACAGGCTTTGGTATGTGTTATGAATACTTCCTTAAACATTTCTGAGCCAATGGAGAAAAAAGTTAGATTTCAGTGATTAACAACAAAAGCGAAAACTATCCAGAGTTGAAAGGAGTCCCACTAGTATCCATTTCAGTAGCCATTCTAGCCTTCATAATTGCTTTTTCAAGCATCCAGACATCTCATTCTACACTTTCTTACAGTATGCTTGTTAATGTAAGGCCTCAAACAGATCCGATAACACAAGGAGATTATCCCGTAATAATTGGAAATGTTACGGATCAAGCCTACAAGCCAGTCACAGATGCCACCGTACTCATCTTATTTGGACCTGAAGCAGTGACTACAACTACCGACAATCAAGGCGATTTTAGATATCAGTCTGCCATCCCGGCAACACCTGGTACTTATGAAATAGATGTTACTGTTTCAAAAACTGGATATGTGAAAGCACTTGCAAGCTCAGCCTATACTGTAAACCCTTATCCTACTACAAAGACAACACAAGCAAATGTTACTACTGCACTTTCAAATACAATAACTGGATTGCCAATATCTGCAGGAAACTACACAGTATCTCTTGGTAGAGTTGCTCAGTGGAATCTTGAGACTACTTGCTTTGTAGACTTTTCTAACAAGTACGTGCGATTTTTAAAGACATGCGATCTGTACAATTTGGCACCTGAGGACTTTCAAATAGATCAACAGGTTGTACCAATGGTTACAGTCATACAGTATAACAACACCTATAGACTGTTTCCAGAGAATGTTTACATGTCTACATATTATTTGGAAAACGACACTCTAAATAACTTCATAACAACAACATGGCAGAATTATACTCCTCCAAATTAATTTCATAATTATTTGATCGGTATTTCATAACTCTCTAAGAGAAAAGATCTTTCTCTCTCATCCTGATTGCATCTTTTTTCCACTCTAGTGCAAAAAGATTGTCTGGCTCATATTCTAGCACTTTGTCAAAATATGCAACTGCCTCGTCGTACTTACCTAAATGAAATAACGCTAGACCCTTGTTTACTGATACATTACAATCGTTTGGTTGTAGTTCTAAGACTCTATCAAAACATCCGATGGCCTCTCTGTATCTGCCCAAACTATCAAGAGCGTACCCCTTCAAGGACAATGCTCCAAGATCATTTGGATCTATTCTTAACGCTTCTTCAAAACACCGCAGTGCTTCTTCTTGTAGGTTTACGCTGGGAGTTGATAAGCATAGTCCTTTGTTGATAAGAGCAGCAAAGTTATCTGACTCAATTTTCAATGCCTTGTCATAACATTCTATTGCGTCATAAAACTTGAGCATCATTTGAAGCGATATTGCCTTGTCATACAAAAATTCAGCATTATGTGGCTCCAGTCCTAATGCTTTATCAAAACAAGAGATTGCTTGTTCTTGTCTTCCTAACTGCTGAAATCCAAGGCCGTCATTATGGAACAACTTGGCATTATTTGAAGAATTTCTATCTTTATCCAATGACTGATTTCATGAGTTGGTAACGAATAAAGATGTACTTGTAGGATTGGAGATAATTCAAAACCTGACAGTCAATCTATTTCTGGTTAGAAAAATTGCCCCAAAAACAGAGATTACAAAAACAAGAATGACTAAAGGGCCAAATTCTGGTGTAGTGATATTGTTGCTTGATGAGTTAGTT
>JBOGRA010000043.1:0-13262 GCA_050749325.1 Nitrosotalea sp.
TGGCAGGTATTCGTCATGGCGTTTTCTTTGTTGGATTTTACCAGATGCGTCGTATGTTGACATTACATTATGTACGTTGTCCATAAATATAGGGATATGCCAAATTTTTAATACAAATGTACAGAAAAATGCTTAATTATTGAGCAAACGCGCATAATTGCATGGCAATTGACGATCTGGATAAACGCATACTGGAAGAATTGTTGAAGAACTCGAAACGTTCCTATCGACAACTGGCAGACGAACTTGGTATCGCAGCAGGAACCGTTCTTAAGCGAATAAAGGAGATGGAATCCAAGGGAATAATCAAGGGCTATTCGATAATTGTGGATCACGGCAAACTAAGTTCTCAAATTATTGCTTTAATTGAGATAATTTCATCAGGCGGCAAATTGGAAGAGATGGGAAAAAAACTCTCAAAATTTCCGAACATATATGGTGTATACGAGACTACTGGCTCACCTGATGTAATTGTAATTGGAAAATTCAGAGACACTGATGAGCTTGGCAAGTTTGCAAGATATCTTTTAGGACTTCCGTCTGTTAGCAGAACAAATACCCATGTGGTGTTAAACACTGTCAAAGAAGACTTTAGAGTTTTGATATGATGGATGAATTACTTCTAAAATAGAAAACCTGTACTAGGTCAATGCTATTTTTGAATCAACCTTGATGTGTATCTTTTCGCCGGTATGTTGATGGTCATTGTAAATCAACTTGGTTTTGATTCCTTTTTTGTTCAGGTATCCTTCAAGCAAAAGCGCCCAGGGAATTGAATGGCCGCTGTTCATCTTTGATTCTATTACAAAGTGATTGCCATGTGATTCGTATTTGAGATGTCCTGAACATGTAATATCTAAGGTTGAATCAACCAGCGAAATTATCTCGTCAAGCGTCTTTGATTGTAGGTCAAGTCCATTTTTCTCCAAAAATACTATGATATCTATTCCCTTGCCTTTTGAGTTTAACACTGAATTTAGGACAAACCCAAGACCGTTCTCATTTATCAACTGCACTACCTTGAGGGTTTCTTGTGCATCTGACTTTGTCATGTCTGACAAATTGTTGACTCTCATCCCGCCCTTCCAGGCATTCTCAAAAGTCTTGACTTGGTTTATGCCAAGCACGTCAGTTGATAGAAATATCGCGCCCTTGCCGTTGCTGCTGTTAATCATGAGAATCTCGGAATCATCAAAAGTAATCATGTTTTGAGAAACCTCTGAAGTTTTAAGCCTAATCTCTGAAGGCAGGTTGTGGAAGGCCTCTGTTCCTACAAGATTTGGCGGAATTACTATCTTGATATCGATGTTTCTTCTCAGAGCTACCAAGAGTTCTTCTTTGCATTGGGATATGAGGTTGAGTCCCCATGAATCAATTATTGCATGAATTGATGTCTTTGAACCGTCTATCATTGACTGGAATTGTTTGAATACATAGTTCTGGGCAAGGTGGAAGTATCTTTTCTCTTCTGAACCTCTTGCCTTCTTGCTATCCTCGCTGAGTCGTTTTAGTTTGGTAGTAAGGCTGTTCATTGCGTTTACGCGGTTTATCTGTTCTTGAATGATTTCATCAAATGCATCTTCGGGCGCAATGGCGGTGCACATTATTGGTTTACTTTTTGATATTATCGTAATCTTCTTTTTTTCAAGTTTAAGCAACGTTGGATAAACCTTGGTTCGGGGCAAGTCAGAATAATATGCAAGCTCACTTGCAGAAATCGTGCCCTTTGTAATCAGTGTGACATAGGCCTGGGCTTCGTATTTGCTCAGACCAAACTCTTCCAAGCTTACTGCTAAATCCTGCCCTTTGACCATGGCTGAAATTGTCTACTTGTAAGGTAAGCTCAATAGCTAAATTCATTGAACAAAGGCTAAAAAAAATACTAAGCTGTATCTTGAGACTGTGTTACTGTGGTGACACAAGTTGCCGTAACATGGATTTGATATATCAAAATTCTATCTTGTAATTGAAAATGGCAACTCTATCAAAATGGGTAATAGAAGATGAGACCCGAAACCAGATTGTCCGCGCAAGTACCATAAAACCTAGGCTGGATTATGCAACCGAGATTGTGGATGGTATGTTGAAAATTCTGGTACAAAAAAGGCGTGATTTGAACACGTCTAACTTGGTGCTCTATAGAAGATCTGATGACACCCCAGAATCGCTCAAAGTACTTGAAAGAAATGTATGGCATGAGCTTGAAATCTCATACGCCGTAGAGTCATTAAGGCAGGTAAGGCGAAGCCTTGATTCAATTGCAGGCATGGGCAACGTACCAGCGAGTCTTGCACCCACAATATCCATTGTCAGAACAGTCAGGTCAAGGATGCTCTCTTTGCTGCCAGTAATTGATTTTCAGCTCGGCGATCTATCGCTTCTCTTGTCTGGAGTCATAATAGATGCGGCACACCTTGCAAGCTCTAATCTTGATTTTGAAAGGGCAAATGAAGAGTCTAGAAGGCTTTTGGATGAAGCTAAGTTGATTGCCGACTCTAAAATATACAAGCAGTTCCCTAATCTAGATTTCCTGTAATGCCTCACATGTTGAACGTGAAGGATGGTACAGGACACGATCTATCTCATCCTCTTTTTAGAATAAAGGCGTTATCGTCGAAGATAGAGCAAAAAATTGTACAAAAAGACAAGGGAGAAGACGGCTTTATCGAGACACTCTCAGTTGAAGAACTCAAGGATTTGCGACAGGTGATTCTTGCATCTGAATACCTGCTTACAAAATATCAGGACAAAAAAGACATCAAGACATTCTTGGAAGAGTTTATTGGCATAATAATGCACACTACCAACTCTGTCAACGTCCTAAGAGATGAGCTGGAAGATTTGGTAATATCAGCAGAGGTCGCCTTGCAGCAGATTCATACACTGCATGATGACGTGACCAGGAACCTGGCCTTTGGGCGCGAATCGCAGACAAGACTAGATGACTTTAGGATGTCTCGCATGTCTGCATTGGCAGAACCTGTTAATGTACTACCTGCTGTAGAACAGCCAAGTTCAATTAATTTAACAAATTCTGCTAGACGAGTTCACACCAGTGATTACCTAACAAGAACCGAAGTGGAGATCTAGTTGGTAAGACTATGAGCCTAGCCCCGCAAGAACTAGAAAACAGTGCAAGTAAATTCGCTGCGGAAGCTATAAAGCTTGACTCACAAGGTGCTCGTGGTATGGCAATCTCTAACTACCAGAGGGCAATCGAGTCTCTCACAAAGCTAGTTCAACTATTTCCTGAAAACAGACTAAACAGACTGTACCAGGAACGTGTTGCAGCATATCAGAATCGTATCAAAGCACTACAAATGACTAATGTCGAAATTGAACCGGCAGTTGATCCAAAAGCAAGCCCAGAAGAGCAGAAACAGTCTCTTACAAAAAATGAACTTGATTCGTTGATAATGAAGGAAAAGCCAAACGTCAGCTGGGCAGAAGTAATCGGCCTTGATGATGCAAAAAATGCGCTCCGTGAATCTATTGTTTATCCAGCTAAACGTCCTGACCTGTTCCCACTTGGATGGCCAAGAGGAATTTTGCTTTATGGTCCTCCTGGATGTGGCAAGACAGTACTGGCAGCTGCCACTGCAAGCGAGATTGATGGATATTTCATTAATGTGGATGCTGCATCCATGATGAGCAAATGGTTGGGTGAGGCAGAGAAAAATGTTTCAAAATTATTTACCATGGCGCGAGGAATGGCTGAAAAAGAAGGATTGCCGGTAATATTGTTTATTGATGAAGTAGATTCACTTCTTGGAAATCGCAATAGTGAGGTAGGAGGAGAGATTAGAGTCAAAAATCAATTTTTGACCGAGATGGACGGTATAAATGGAAAAGGAAAAGATCTCAGGCTCTATGTCATAGGGGCTACAAACAAACCATGGAGCCTTGACTGGCCATTTCTTAGGAGATTTACAAAGAGAGTCTATGTCTCACTTCCAACACTAGAAGCACGGGTTAATCTTTTTGAGCTTTATACTGCACCGCTTCAAAAAGACGAAAAAGCAAAACCATCAGAGCTTGCAAAACTGGCAGACGGGTACAGCGCAAGCGACATCAAGGACATATGTCAATCTGCTCAACTTATGGTTGTAAATGACTTGTTCCGCTCGCCAGAATTCAAAGACCCTGTGGTGGGAGAAGAACAACTAAAACCGAGACAGATTACCATGCCTGACTTTAAGGAAATTATCACAAGGCGCAAGCCAAGTGTAAGCATGGAGATGATTCGCGCCTACTACAAGTGGAGCGATCAATTCAAGGCCCTGTAGATTCTCAAATCTACCAAAAACCTTTGTCTTTGAAACTCGAAAACAAAAAATCAAATTCAGATCGACATAAAACTTAAATTCGTATTATTCTGCAGTTGCTGAGGGTCACAGAAATTCCAACAAAGAAAGCCAAACATGTAAACAAGTTTGGTAAGCTTGTTTTGGAAGATGGCACTGTTTTTGACGGAATGGGTTTTGGTTATTCTACAACTGTTTCAGGAGAGGCAGTATTCAATACAGGCATGTCAGGCTATACTGAAGCGCTAACTGACCCATCATACAGCGGACAGATTTTGACACTTACTTATCCGCTGATAGGAAATTATGGCATACCCGATGTTTCAGAAAAAGACAAAGATGGCATCAAAAAATATACTGAATCTGATAGGATACAGGTGCGGGCACTTGTGGTGCACGAGATCTCACTTACCGCAAGTCACTGGAACCTTTCCATGACACTAGATGAATGGCTATACAACGAAAAGATACCTGCAATTGCGGGAATTGATACAAGGGCGCTTACGACAAAACTTAGGACACAAGGCGTCATGATGGCAATACTTGCAGTATCTGAAAAAGAGATTGACGAGAACGCACTCAAAGAACAACTCGCATCTGCCAAAAAATACAACGATGATGAGTTTATGACTGTGGTGTCAACCAAGGAGCCAAAGACGTATGGCGAGCAGAAAGAATCAATCGTAGTAGTAGATACGGGTGTAAAAAATGCAATACTGAGAAATATACTAAAACTAGGATACAAGGTAATTTGTGTTCCTTGGAACTATTCTATAGAAAAGATTCTTTCATACGAGCCAAAAGGAGTTGTGATAGCAAGCGGTCCGGGGGATCCAATAAAATGTGACAAGACCATGGACACTGCAAAATCTTTGATTGAAAAAAACATTCCAACACTTGGAATATGCCTTGGCGCACAGATTCTTGGGCTTGCTGGCGGTGCAAGTACATACAAACTAAAGTATGGCCATCGTGGACAAAACAAGCCATGCATTGACTTGGATACCGAACAGGTCTATGTGACAAGCCAGAACCATGGGTACTGTCTTGACCCTGATTCGCTAAAAAATACAGATTTTAAATTGTGGTTTACAAATACTGATGATAAAACAGTAGAGGGAATACGACACAAGGAAAAAAAGATAATTGCAGTACAGTTTCATCCGGAAGCATCACCCGGTCCTTTTGATTGTATGTTTGTTTTTGAAGAGCTCAGGAGACTCATAGGGGAGGATAATGCCAAAAGATGAGTCGTTAAAAAAAATATTGGTTCTTGGCAGTGGGGCAATTAAAATCGGAGAAGCAGGCGAAAGTCACAAAATGACCGCCAGTTCGACTACTCCGGTAGCCAGTGCCTCAAGGCCATAAAGGAAGAAGGAATACAAAGCATTCTTGTAAATCCAAACATTGCAACAATTCAAACTGACACAAGGTTTGCCGACAAGGTGTATTCGATTCCAGTAAACCCTCAGTACGTAGAGTCCATCATAGAGTCTGAAAGGCCTGACGGCCTGATGCTTGGGTTCGGTGGACAGACTGCTCTGAATTGTGGAGTAAAACTCGAGGAGATGGAAGTGCTCAAAAAATATGGCGTACGTGTGCTGGGAACCCAGGTGGCAGGAATTCGGGCAACCGAAGACAGGCAACTCTTCAAAGATTCTATGATAGCGTGCGGTATTCCGGTACTGAAAAGTAGGACAGTTTACAACTTTGAGCAGGCAAAAGAGATTGCAAATGATCTTGGCTATCCAGTTATCATACGTGTTGCATACACACTGGGAGGCAAGGGCGGCGGGGTGGCGCACAATGAAATAGAACTGCATGAGATAGTGACAAGGGGCCTTAACGCAAGCCTTGTGGGTCAGGTGCTAATCGAGGAATACGTTGGACACTGGAAGCAGATAGAGTACGAGGTCATGGCAGACTATCACGGAAATAACGTCATAATTTGTAACATGGAAAATGTTCTTTCAATGAGGGTGCATACCGGTGACAATATTGTTGTGGCACCATCGCAGACACTTGACAACCCTGAATACCAGATGCTAAGGTCTGCAGCACTAAAGGCTGCACGACATGTTGGAATTGTTGGTGAGTGCAACGTCCAGTTTGCACTTGACTCAGACTCTGACAAGTATGTTGCAATAGAGATGAACCCGCGTCTTTCGCGCTCGTCTGCGCTTGCAAGCAAGGCAACTGGATACCCAATAGCCTACATGGCAGCAAAGATTGTAATGGGCCACACCCTGCCTGAGCTTGTAAACCGCATCACAAAAACAACCACTGCGTGTTTTGAGCCCTCGCTTGACTATATCGTATGCAAGCATCCGCGATGGGACTTTGGCAAGTTTGATCTTGTAAACCGTAGTCTTGGACCTACCATGAAATCAGTAGGGGAGGTAATGGCAGTGGGGCGATGTTTTGAAGAATCATTTCAAAAGGCAATTAGGATGCTGGAGATTGGAAACGACGGCCTTGTTGCAAACCGAAATCCGGACAAGATTTACGATATCGAGGAACTAGAAGACAAGCTGCAAAAGCCAGATGACCACATACTGTATCATGTTGCAGCGGCACTTCGTCAGGGAATCTCAGTTGCAAGAATCTACAAGCTCTCTGCAATAGACCCGTGGTTTATAGAAAAGATTCAAAATATTGTAGAGGCAGAAAAAAATCTCATAGAGTCCAATCTTGACTTGAATAAATTAAGCGAGGCAAAAAAACTTGGGTTCTCAGACAAGCAGATTGGAAGACTGGCAGGAAAAGACGAGATGGATGTTAGAAAGATGAGAATAGAGTCTGGAATCATACCTGTAGTAAAACGAATAGACACCCTTGCAGCAGAGTGGCCGGCCAAGACAAACTATCTTTATCTCACATATGGCGGAAAAACAAACGACTTTGAGGTAAGCTCTGACAATGAAAAGATTGCTGTGCTAGGGGCTGGGCCGTACCGCATTGGGAGCAGTGTAGAATTTGACTGGGGAACAGTAAACATGGTCTGGGGACTCAAGGAAAATGGCGTAAAGGAGGTCTCTGTGATAAACTGTAACCCGGAGACTGTATCAACAGACTATGACATCTGTGACAGGTTGTACTTTGAGGAGTTGACACTTGAGAGGGTTCTTGATATTGCAGAATTTGAAAAACTTTCAGGAATTGTAACTGCGGTGGGGGGCCAGACTGCAAACAACCTCACGCCAAAGCTTGCAAAAAATGGAATCAAGATAATTGGAACGTCGTACGAGGACATTGACAGGGCGGAGAACAGGTCTCACTTTAGCAAGGTGCTAGATACTCTTCACATAAGGCAGCCCCCGTGGCAGGCGTTCTCAAGTCTGTCTGACGCCAAAAAGTTTGCACTAAAGGTTGGCTATCCAGTTCTTGTAAGGCCATCTTATGTGCTAAGCGGTGCTGCAATGAAAGTTGTCTGGTCAGAAGAGCAGCTCAAAAAATATCTTGAAAACGCAACCAACGTCTCGCCAGACTATCCTGTCGTGATTACAAAGTTTATGCTAAACTCACTTGAGGCCGAAGTAGACGGCGTGTCAGATGGAAAAAATGTTGTAATAGGTGCAGTAATAGAGCACATTGAAGGGGCCGGTGTGCATTCTGGGGACTCGATAATGTGCATTCCTCCATGGAGCCTTTCAAACAAGGTCATTGAGACAATACTTGATTACACAAAAAAAATTGCTACTGCATTTACAATAAAGGGGCCGTTTAATCTGCAATTTCTGATAAACTCTGATCAGGTGTTTGTCATCGAGCTTAACATTCGGGCCTCGCGCTCCATGCCGTTTGTGTCAAAATTTGTCAGGATGAACCTTATCAGTCTTGCAGCAAGAGCAGTACTTGGAAAGACACTTCCTGCAATTCCACATGATAGGTGGCGCAAGATACACAACTATGGAGTCAAGGTGCCGCAGTTTTCATTTATGCAGCTTGAAGGTGCAGATGTAATACTTGGAGTGGAGATGCAGTCAACAGGGGAGGCCGCATGCTTTGGTGAAAGCTTCTATGATGCACTGGCAAAGGGGCTAATATCGGTAGGATACTCGCTGCCAAAGGAAGGATATGTCTTGATAACAGCCGGTGGTTCTGAGAACAAGGAGAAACTGTTGCAGACAGCGCTCTTGCTCAAAAGTTTGGGCTATAAGATTTTAGCAACAGAGCACACTGCGGAATTTTTGTCAGACAAGAGGATAGGGGACGTGCAAATAGTATACAAGATTAGCGAGCCGCAGAGAAAGCCAAACATTGCAGACATGCTGTATCAGCGCAAGATTGATTTTATCATAAACGTGCCAAGCACATCTACGCTTGAAAAGTATGTAGGCATGCTATACGACGAGTACCAGATAAGGCGAAAGGCAGTAGAGCTTGGTGTCCCTGTACTGATAACAACGGAACTTGCAGACTCTTTTGCAAAGACACTTGAATGGTTGAGGCACAACGAGACCACCAAAAAACCGCTAGAGCCATACGAGGCAGTCTGACAGGCGTTTTTTACTATGCTAGAAAAATCGTAAGATTTAAGATCTTAGTTTTCAATGCCAAGACTCTTTCTTAGGAACCTTGCAACGTTTCGAATTGTCACGCTGCTAACGCCTGAGGCTTGGGCAATTTTATTTTGGGTGAACTTTTCATCGTTTAATACACCCGACACGAACATGGCAGTTGCTGCAAGCGAGACAGGACTTTTGCCGCTGGTGATTCCTTTTTCTTTTGCCCTGTAAAGTATGTCAAGTGCATCTCTTTTTGCTTTCTCGCTTGAACCAACAGACGCCCCTATCTTTGATATGAACTCTGATGGGTCAAAGGCATCTACTTGCAAGTCAAGCGTCTTGACAAAGATTCTGTAATCCCTTGAAAGCTCCTTGACTGTTATGTTTGCAGTATGTGCAATATCGCTCAATGTCCTTGGAACATTTGATTCTCTGCAAGAAATGCACAATGCAGAAAGGACCATTCCTTTTATGGTTCTGCCCCTGATGATGTTTTTTGTAAGTGCCTTTCTATACAGATATGCTGCCCGCTCAATTACTGCGTCTGAGATCTCAAGCTTTGACTGTATTGATGCCATTATACCAAATGCGGTACGCAAGTTTCTCTCAGTAGAGCTTGACTTGCTTCGACTATCCCATGTTCTCAGCCTGTTGAATGTATATTTCATGTAGCCTGAGATGGAATTTCCGGCAGCGTCCTTGTTTGCATTTCCAATTATTGTTGCAAGTCCCTTGTCATGAATAGAAAGCGTTGAGGCCATTCCGGTCCTTGTGTTATTGTTATACTCTTCAAGTGTAAACGATTTTTGTTCAGGGTCGGTATCTTCTACCTTGTCCACTAGTACGGCACCGCAACTTGCACACAAGATTTCGCCGCGCACGGTATCAGTTATTAGAGGACCGTGGGATTTTTTACCCTGAGTACATGCGTCCTTGGTGCTTTTTTGAACCATACATTTCTGTCTGGACTTGATATTAACTACCATTTGTATATCTAATATAGTAATGAAAGTATTTAAACACAGTAGGAGATTGAATATAAAATCAAATACTTTTTGGTTGCTGTTGGTTGGCCAATTATTTCGCCTAAATTTTCTATACTAGATATAAAAAGGTAAGTATTTAAATTAGAAAGTAATCATCTGTAAATTAACTGAGGTTGTGGAAAGTTGAAAGAAGAAGAGTGTCGCATACTTGCAGATAGCATGAAAGCATGCCCAATTGATAATACATTTGCAATAATTGGCAAAAAGTTTACCGTGCATATATTGCGAAACATGGCCATGCTGAACCAAACCAGGTTCAACGAGTTTCTTGATACAATTGACGGCATAAACCCAAAGACACTGTCAGCAAGACTTCGAGAGATGGAAAGAAACGGGATAATTGAGAGAAAGATCTACACCGGCACTCCTGTAAAGATAGAGTATTCGATGACTGGAAAGGGAAAGGCGCTAAACCCAATTCTTGAGCAGATGGCTGCATTTTCTATGAAATACTGTGCAAAAGATGTATTCAAGGATGGCAAACCGCGCGCATTCAAACAAGTGTTTGAAAAATATCCAGGAATTGTAAAATAAAATTCTAAAAATTTACTGTGTTTGCCTTGATCTAGTCTGATTTTTCGAAAAATCCGTGCCTGTTTTTTTTATATTAGTGCCTTTTGCTTTAACTCTAAATTTTGTATATCAGTTGATAAAAATAATTGATATCATTTATTATAATTTCAAATCAAAACGATACAAAATGAAGGGGTTGTTATTCCTGGCAGTACTGGTATCCGGCGTCTTGCTTGTTCATACGGCATCTGCCGAAATGTGGGGTGCGACAAAACAAGGGGAAAACAATCTAGAATCGTATACAATTCCTGTATTTCTTGGAATCTTTACGTATCAGTCAAGTAATCCAGTGGTAATCCAGCAGCCAAGCGTCAGCACTCCAAGTGTTACTCCAACGAGTTCAAACGCCACCCAAGACTGGCTTGCACAATTCAGTCCGTTTACACCGCAAAATGCATACACTACATTTGCCTCTCAGCTAAACCAAACAGTCCAGGCGATTTTCTGGGGGCAGTTCAACTATACGGAGCAGCAAACAAACGCAGGTCTTGCTGCCATGAATCAAATCCTCCAAAATGGGGGAAGTAGCGACCAGGCAAGAAATGCATTCATCCAAAATGCCAGTACCTCTAGAAGCAATATTACGACAGTCAACAACAACCTCAATGTACAGTATGGAAATGCAAACAGTACAGTGCAAAGCGAGTTTGACCAATATGGAGACTTGAGATGATTGCAGAAATGACTTTGTGAAAGAGCAGTACAGGTAAAATTTTGCAGTCTTGACTCTAAAGCACACTTGATATCATTGATTCGTTGCCTATTATGGAACCATCAAGTGTTACTATCTTTGCAGAGTTTGGTCTCTTGATTGCATTAATCAACGGCGAGATTGACTTTTTGTATGACCTCTTGAATGTTGCGTAAAAATACTTGTTAAATGATGGCACGATAACAATCTCTATCTCTCCTGTTGATGAGGGAAAGATCTGGCTCTTTTCTGCCTTGATTGAGACCCATACACGCTGGCCATCTAATACCGACCCTTCATGAAAATATACAGGGTGCACGTGGCCCATCACAATCTTGTTTATCTGGGACAAGTTCTCAGACGGCATAACATGTCCGTGGGTCAATAGTGTATCTGCAATTACTATGCCTGATGAGCTAGAGACTGTTACCCAGTCTGGCACAAGTTTCTGTATGTTACCGTCGTGATTGCCAGGAATGACAATGGTTTCAATCTTTTTTCCAATCTCAAAAAAGTGCGGCACCATGGCCCACTCTATCTTTGATATGACATCTATGCTTGATTTTACATCGCCGAGCAATATCAGAGAATCTGGTTTTTCTGACTCTATGATTTTTTCCAATGTTTGTATGGTCTCTGAAATGATCTCCTTTGGGCCGATATGGATGTCATTTGCAACAAGCTTACCCTCAAAGCCGATATGCAGGTCTGTCACAACAAGGTATCTCTTCTTGTCTTCCAAAATAAGGGCAGGCTGTGACTGGACTAGCCTTGTTAGTACCATCAAAGATAATAGAATCTAGTTTTGAATTAAATTCTTGTGAAAGGACGCGGCGATGCTGACTCTATCGTATCTGGCAGGGGAGTAAAACTGCACCACTTTGAGCCAAGCGGACGAAAAGTCTGGACTGTAGTTGGAAAGGAAAATGAGCACTGGCTTGACCCTGACTTGGGGTTTTGCTCATGTGCTGATTATTACTATAACGCACTGAGCACTGGAGGCGAATGCTATCATCTCAAGGCAGTAAGGATTGCACAAGAGCAGGAAAAAATAGAGACTGTAAAATTCTCTGATTCCGAATTTGAGAGTTTTATTTCTGCACTTGTCAGAGATTTGCTGTAAACCTGTGATAAACTGTCTGTTAGATTATCTCATCTTAATACCTTTGATTGTCTGTGCAACTTTTTTAGCTTTTGATTGTCTACAAATATCCATAGTATGGCGCCTTTTTTGTCATACATTATCTTGTTTGACTTTACCAAATAGTTCAAGATTGTAGTAAACGTCTTGTACTGGACCTGTTTTGGAAGCGCTCTCCACAGTTTATTTTTAGAGCTAGAATCTTTTTGCTCAGCGATGATTTTTTCTACCATCTCTATAGTGTCAAGGCGTGGCATGTGAGATGTGGTTCTGGGGCTACGGGGTTTTTTTTGAATGACTATCTTGCTCATTTTTTGAATAGAATAGGAAATCATTGTATATGTACATACTTGTATAATGCAAGTTTGTACATGTGATGTATCAGTAAAATTGCCACAAAAACTGATTTTGCCGCACCTAACCTGGCCAGCGTTTTATGAAATCTTCTCAAAAATGAGTGATTCTATAAAAAATAGAAAAACAGTTTTGGGTGAAATAATGCACTTGTCAGAGACTTGTTATGATCTAATTAGAAAATACATAATCTTAAAGGGTTTAGATTGTATTGTAGTGATGTGGGCAGACAAAGGAACGTTGAGGGCTTTTGAGTTTAATAAGATACGATAAAGACACCGGTGCAATGTATATAAAAATAAGGTCAGATAAAGTAGCTAAAACCATTCCGTTAGAAGAGGATAAATTTTTAGATGTTAATGAAAAAGGAGAGGCAGTTGGATTGGAGGTTCTGTTTCTCAAAAATACGCTCGAAGAGGTAGAAAAAGTGTTAGAACGATCTCCTGACACAATAGAAATTATCCAGTAACTCAAACCACCGATAAAAATTTGTAAAATCTTCTTTTGTAGACTGGAATCAAAAATAGAAAAACAGTTTTGGGTGAAATAATGCGCTTGTCAGAGACTTACTGTGAACAAGTCTTCTTTTGCAACGCCCTTCCACAGGCCAACCATGCCTTCTGGCTTTACTGGCTCTACATTTGT
>JBOGRA010000044.1:0-12945 GCA_050749325.1 Nitrosotalea sp.
CCTATTACCACATATACATAATTCCGTGGCACGGTATCTTTTTTACTTGAAAATATATATGAGATGCTCAGCTCTTATCAGAAATTATTTAATAGAAGATTTGCCGATTTTCACGACTGCAGATTTTGCGCAAAACATGACAAATCTGGGACAGCTTACAAATAGATAAAAACTGTCCAATGAATGATTTGCATGTCAGAATATCCATGGATTGGAAAATGAAAAAACGATTAACACACAAAAAAGCATCTTTAGATTAATATAAGGAACAGAGAGGATTGTTGACGTTGGCTTTCCAAAAAGGCACCTTGATTCTGGCAGACTATACCGCCAAGGTAAAAGACACAAACGAAGTCTTTGAGACTACACGCGAAGCTGATGCAAAATCTGGCAACATCTTTGATACAAATGTAAAGTATCAACCAAGACTTGTCTCAGTGGGAGAGTCCTGGGTGCTCAAAGGTCTAGACGATGCGCTCTTGGCTGCAAATGCAGGAGACAAGCTTACGGTGGAGGTGCCACCAGAGAAGGGATTTGGAACACGGGATGCAACTAAAGTAAGGATGGTTCCACTGCGAAAGCTTGGAGACGATGCAGAGAAGGTCTCAGTTGGCGATGCAATTGAGCTCGATGACAGGACTGGAATTATTAGATTCATTGGCTCAGGCCGGGTCCAGGTTGATTTCAACCACAGGTTTGCCGGCAGGACCATTTTGTATGATGTTAATGTAATAAAATCACTTGATACCGATCAGGAAAAGATCATGGGGCTGCTCAAAAGGAGATTTCCACTTGATGAATCCAAACTAAAATTTGAGATAAAGGCAACGCAGCTTGACATTGCCATACCAGACGAGGCGCTGATGATGGAAGGCCTTCAGGTGGTAAAGCGGGCAATAGCAAACGAGGTATTCAAGTTTGTATCAACCCTTGACAAGATTAATTTTGTAGAGTCATACAACAAGGCAAAGCCCCAGGAAAAGCCAGAGCAAAAACCTGAAGCTGCACCAGCACAACAAAAAGCAGCCTAGAGAACGCCGGTACTTTTTGCAAGAGTGATTGCTTTTTCTCCAGTCATCTTTACCTCGCTTAATATGGTATATCTCTCTGGCCTCAATGACTGGGCAATGGAGAGAGCTTCTGCCAAAATCTTGGGCGAAAGCCCAATCTCTTTTGCAGTAGTGGGGGCTCCGACATTTTTTAGCATCTGAATTATTTTTTTCCAGTCCTGGCCCTGAAGCTTTGCAATCAGTATGGCACCAATTCCGCATTTTTCTCCATGCAATCCTGTACCTGGCTTGAGATAATCTACAGCATGTGAAAACAAGTGTTCTGCGCCAGAGCATGGCCTGCTAGAGCCTGCAATGCATGCCGCAACACCTGAACTGATTAGCGCCTCTACAATCATTCTAACATCGGGTTTTTTCTTGAAATTTTTCGAGTTGTCAATTACTATTTTGGCGCTCATTGATGCAAGATTTGCAGCATAGGTGCCAAAATACTCTCCAACTTTATCTCTTGCAAGCTCCCAGTCGCGTACCGCAGTTACCTTTGCCATGAGATCTCCGCAGCCGCTTGCAATCAGCCTGTGCGGCGCCTTTTCTAGTATCTCTATATCGACAAAGACGCCAAGCGGTGCGGTGGCAACAATAGAATACGGCCTGTCGCCGCGCAGAGAGACAAATGGGCTTGCAATCCCGTCATGTGATGCAGAGGTTGGAACGCTGACAAATGGTTTTTTTATCTTAAATGCAACCATCTTTGCAATATCGACAGACCTACCGCCGCCGATTCCAATGATAAGATCGCTCTTGTCTTTTTTTATCGCAAGAAGAGTCTTTTCTGTGGACTCGATATCATTGCTGGTGCAAAGATGCCAGACATTTTTTATCCCTGATTTAGCAAGAGACCTGGCTACCTTGTTGTACGTTATTTTTCTTACCTGGTCTCCTGAAACAAGAGAGACCTTTCTTGGGTTGGCAAGGCCCTGCAGAAAACTCCCAATATCTCCTATGTTTTTTTCGCCTACAACTATCTGCCTTGGCAATTCCATGACATGGGAGGGCATGAACTTTTCATCTAGGCTCTCTATTTATCAATTCTCAGTCTGATCCAAAGTTTATTAAACGGTAAAATCTTATTGAAGGCATCTTAAGTTAGGTCGAATGTTATTTGTCAGACTATGTTGAACAACACACATTTCATGGCACAACTACGGTAGGAATAGCCTGTACCGACGGTGTAGTCTTGTGCGCGGATATGAGGGCAAGCGCTGGCTATTTCATAGCAAACAACAACACAATGAAGATTCAAAAAATAGACAACCATGCAGGCATGACAATAGCTGGCGGGGTGGCAGATGCCCAAAATGTCACTGACATGCTAAGATATCATTGCAACCTACACAGAATAGAAAAGGGAGAATATCTTCCAATAAAATCAATTGCAAGGCTTGCCTCGCTAATATTCTTCCAAAATAGATACTATCCATTTATCGCCGACATTTTAGTAGGCGGATTTGACAAGCAGGGACCGGCATTATACAACATAGACATGTTTGCCTCCCTTAACTCGAAAAAATATGTTACAACAGGAAGCGGTTCTCCAGTAGCATACGGCTTGCTTGAAAGCGAGTATCGCGATGGACTTTCAGTAGAGGAAGGAAAAACAATTGCCCTTCGGGCAGTCAAGGCTGCGATAACAAGAAATATTGGAACAGGTGACGGAATAAATGTCGCAGTAATTGACAAGCAAGGATACCAACTCTTAACGAAAGATCAGAAAAAAGCCATCATTACGCTCTAAGTGATTTAATGCAAAGAAAACAGCAACAACGAGAAATGTCTCCATTACCCAATATCATGGGAACAATACTGCAAAGTATACCAAAAGAAGCAGAGGTGACAAAGATTGTGTATGAGGGACCAAGAATTGCAATCTATACAAAAAATCCGCGCTTCCTAATGGAGCACAACGAAGTAATCTCTAACATGGTAAACGTGATAAAAAAGAGAATTGTTGTAAGAACTGAGGATTCCATTAGAAAGACCGAGGAGGAGGCAAGACAGATCCTAGTCCAGATGCTTCCAAAGGAGATTGACCTTCGCGGCACATTTTTTGATACTGCAATAGGGGAGCTCACAGTAGAGGTAAAGCACCCGTGGCTTCTCAATAACAATCCGTCATTTAACATTGTAGACCTGGTATCCCAGACAGGCTGGCGTGTAAAAATAAAAAAGGCAACTACCATCCAGTCCCAGACCATACAGACTATAAACTATAACCTCAAGATATCATCGACTGAGCGAAGCAAGCACCTCCGACAGGTAGGCGAGCAGATTTTCCGGCCAAAACTCTCAGAAGACGCCGAGGTCTCACTTACCACGCTTGGAGGGTTCAGCCAGGTGGGCAGATCATGCATGTTGCTTACCACCCATGAAAGCAAGGTACTGGTAGACTGTGGTGTAAACCCAGGCGCCAAAAACCCGCTAGAAGCTTATCCGCGGCTAGACTGGGCAAACATTACGCTTGACGAGCTTGATGCAGTTGTCATCAGCCACGCCCACCTTGACCATACGGGATTTTTGCCAGTCCTTTTCAAGTATGGCTACAAGGGGCCGGTTTATTGTACCGAGCCCACACTGCCCATGATGAACCTCATCCAGCTTGATGCCATAAAGGTGGCCTCTGCGCAAGGCAGAATTCCGCTATATTCAGAGCGCGATGTCAAGCAGGTGATGAAACAGACAATACCTCTCTCGTATGGAACTGTAACCGATATATCGCCTGACATCAAACTTGTATTTTCAAATGCGGGCCACATTCTAGGCTCTGCATCATGCCACTTTCACATAGGAAACGGGAACCACAACTTTGTCTACACTGGCGATCTAAAGTATGGCAAGTCGATGCTCTTTGACAGCGCATCATGGAACTTTCCAAGAGTTGAGACGCTGTTGATAGAAAGCACATACGGTGCAAAAGAGGACATCCAGGCAACAAGAGAAGAAGTGGAAGGCATGTTTATCAGGTCTGTAAACGAGACACTGCGAAACGGCGGCAAGGTGCTAATTCCAATTCCTGCAGTAGGGCGTGCACAAGAGTTGATGATGGTAATCGATCAATACATGAAGGCAGGACATTTGATGGAGGCACCTGTATTTACAGAAGGGATGATATCTGAGGCAACTGCAATACATGAATCATATCCTGAATACCTGACGCGAGACCTGCGAGAAAAGATCCTAAGTACGGAAGAAAATCCGTTTGATTCTGAATTTTTCACAAATGTGGAACACGCCGATGCAAGAGAAGAGGCACTGCGAGAGGGACCGTGCATCATCATGGCAACATCTGGTATGCTAGAGGGCGGGCCTGTGCTTGAATATTTCAAAAACATTGCACCGCTGCAAAAAAACAAGATCTTGTTTGTGTCATATCAGGTAAACGGTACCATGGGGCGAAGGGTGCTTGACGGGTCAAGGCAGGTGTCAGTTGTTGGAAGGGATGGAAAGATTGAGGTAATCAACATAAACTGTTCCACTGAAAAACTTGATGGGTTTAGCGGACACAGTGACTATAACCAGTTAATGTCGTATGTGCACAAGCTAAGGCCAAAGCTTAGGCGAGTCATAGTAAACCACGGGGAGAGAAGAAAGTGCGAGAACCTTGCATCATCGATTCACAGGATGTTCAGAATTGCAACAACATGCCCTCAAGTGCAAGAAGGCATAAGATTGCTGTGATTTAATTTTAGAATCGCACTGATATAATTTTTAGAATTGTACTGTGATATCATTTTAGAATTGTACTAGAAAATTATTTTATATATTAAAATTATTTTAGATGGTAAAATTATTTCAAGTCGTATTCTGCTTTCCAGATCTTGACGCCGGACGGGGTGACAATTATTCTTTCCTCGCCTAGTCTTGCAATGTCTGCATCACATGTCTTTGCAATACTGTAAATCTCCTCGACCACCTTTCTTAGCTCGTCGACATTTTTTTGCGCAAGTGGGGTAACCCGCAGAACCAAAATCATGCCCTTTTTGATATCCTCTTTTATGGTATGTATATCACTCTGGTCTCTGAGCGTAATCGCCTTGAGATAGGTCGGGGCCGCTTGTTTTTGCATATGATTGGTATGGATCTACCTCCCTCAAAAAGTCTTTGCAGTCAATTGCAATTTACATACTAGGTTGATTTGACTAGAGCATGTATCTGAGGTAGTCTTGCTCTGATATTGTTCCTGCTGTAACTTCTGAGTCGATGCCATTTTTTTGTACAAGCATCACACCTGGCATCTCTTTTGGTGCATCAGAGTATCGAAGTGTGATATCAGATGACACTTTTAAATTATTTTGTGTGTCGTCTCCGCGCAAAAGAGATATTGGTCCCATGTGGTCCTTTGTCTCAAGCAATGTATCGCCTGGCAGTGCAAGTGCTTGCAGCATCTCGTTTTCGTCCTTGTTTCTTCCAACAATTAATTTTGTATTTTGATCAAATCTGAAATGTCTTCCAATCTTTAAGAGATCGATATCATTTGTTGTCGGCGTCTCGGTATGTCGGAAAAGATCTTTTGCTCTAATTGCAAATCTAGGATCGGTAAGTAAACAACCTCCGCCGGCATTTGGTGGATCAACAAAACCGAATTGTTCTGCCATCTTTAGCTGCTCCTTTCTTGATCGTCCGCGAATCATGCCGAGATTTTCCCGCTTGATGATTCCGCTCTCTTCTGGTTCTGTCTTTGGAAGTAACGCACCAGAAAGTGGCCTTACAATTTTTCCCTCAAGGCCAGACTCTTTTTCAATTGTTCGCAGTGCCGGCCCATGCTGCGACATTGGTCTCTGTCCCAATACCTCGCCTGATATGATAAACTCTGCACCGATATCCTCCATCACTTCTTTTCCTGCCTTGAACATCATTGCGCGGCAGTCAATGCAAGGATTCATTCCGGAGCCAAACCCGTGCTTTGGATTTTTTAGCATCTCGATGTAATCGTCTCCAAGATATACAGTTTTCAGGTCAACTCCCAGCATGTCTGCTGTTCCGCGAATCTCAAAACCACAGCCCCTTCCGCAATCAAAATCACAAAACGGGGTCTTGATTGCAACAGCTGTAACATCAAAGCCCTGGTTTTGCATCATCTTGACTGCTAACCTGCTGTCAAGTCCACCTGATAACAATGCAACAACTTTTTTCTTTTCTTCCACAATACCAAAACTTGGGCTTCCAATATCTAAAGGTACTGTCACTTGCAGCAAACATAAATTGAGATTTCGCCAAGGACTGCAATGCAGGGCCGCAGAAAAAATCTCTTAAAATTTTGCAATAAACTAGAGTGCGATACCTTGGTTGCATTTGAGCCTGAGAACCTGTATTACATGACGGGCTTTTGGGGCGAAGCCATAGGGATACTAGACAAGGGCGGCGCTACCATCATAGCTCCCGAGCTTGAAGTTGGCCGCGCAAGAGACGAGTCGGTAAACTGTAGGGTTGTAAAATCCGAGCGCGGCCATGGGTCAATATCTACTCTCATTGATGTTATCAAGGGCAGAAAAATTTGCACTGACACTAACAACTATGACATGGTGTTATCACTCAAGAAAAGCCTTCCAAGGGTAAGGCCATCGACTGTGCCCTTCTATCAGGCACGAGAGGTAAAGGACGAGTCCGAGATTGGCATACTAAAACAGTGCTCGTCGATACTTGACAATATGTATGAAATATGCGTAGACGAAATCAGGATAGGCATGTCAGAGATGGAGCTGCAGACCATCCTAATGTCGTATGCGATGGAGCATGGCGCATTTGCTACAGGATACAGGTCGACTCTCCAGCCATTGATTATCGCCGGGGGCAAGAACAGCGCACTGCCGCACGCGCAGGTAACTGGGCGCAGGTTTGAGGACGGAGACATGATTGTGGCAGATATCACATTGCGCCACAAGGGGTATGTCTCTGATGCAACAAGGACATTTGGGTTGGGCAGTATATCAGAAGAGGCAAAAAAAGTATATGGTATAGTAAAATCATCGCAAGAGGCAGGCCTTAGGGTGATGCGGCCTGGCGTCTCCTGCAAGTCAGTTGATGATACATGCAGAAAAGTGATTGTAAAAAAAGGATACGGGAAATATTTTATCCATTCGACAGGCCATGGCATTGGCCTTGAGGTGCATGAGCTGCCAAACATTGGGCCGTCAAGCAAGGCAGTACTGGCAAAGAACATGGCAGTAACAGTGGAACCTGGGATTTATCTGCCAGGAAAATTTGGCGTGCGAATTGAGGACTCGGTAATTGTTGGAACAAAACCTGACGTGATGCACAAGTTTACAAAAGAACTGGTTGTTGTCTGAAAATGGTTTTAGTTTAGATGCAAGACCGGGACAAATGTGTACAAGTTAATTGTCCAGTGCTTGCAGTCAAATAAAATCCAAGATTAGGAAAATTTTTCCATTCTGGCAACTTGAACGTCACTTGTATAAAATATGATTGCATAGTCAGGCATCAATGTACTCAATATTTCCTCTATGATCTTCTCAGCACTTTGCTCTGTCAATACTATCTCGATTTTCACATTTTTTTCTTCAGGCAGTCCCTGTCCCCGCAGTCCCTTGTCCCCCATCCCTTCAACTTCATAAGATGTAAATCCAGTTATCTTGTGTTTTTTTAATATCTCCTTTACTTTATTTTGTGCAAGTATCTCGCATGTTATTGTTAATAGTTTGATGTGGTATAGTTTCATTTTGGTTATCACTTGATTTAACTGAATAAACTTATCGGGCCCAAGTTATGAAATGTTGTAGAGAGAATCAAAAGTATGGGCAGTAATGCTATGATAATATACGGAAACGTAATTCCAAGTGCAGAGGTAATATACAAACTCGGGTTTGCCCGTGGGATTGCAGTTCGCAGTACTGCGGGAGCCGCGATAAATGAGGCACTTGCAAAAAGCACCCCGAACATGACTGTACCGCCAATACTAAGACCGAGATAGTTTGCAATTATTACTCCAATTATACCATTAAAGGTTGGAATCAAGACTGCAAATGCAATCAAAAATGGTCCTACTTTTTTGATATCGCTCAATCGTTGTCCTGCAAGTATTCCCATTTCAAGTATGAATATTACAAGAGCGCCAAAAAATAGATCTTCGAAGACTGGTTTTATGGATGTAAATCCCTTGTCTCCTATGATATATCCAATGATAATGCAGCCAAGAAGAATAACTATTGCTTTTCCAGTTATGGTTTCACGTATAATTTCCCTCAGGTTTCCAGTCTTGTTTTTTGCATCTGTCTCAATGGCGGTTCCATCCCGGGTGTCATGAGAAACCTCTGTATTGGCATCTTGTTCTGTGATTTTTGAAAATGATTCTTTTTTCTTTTTTAATTCCTTTTCAACTGCCACGTTGACAAGAAATATTGAAAATATCAGGCTTACAGGTTCCAGCACTGCAAGTATTGCTGTTATGTATCCTTCTGATGCAATGTTCTGATTTTTAAGAAATGACAACCCTGCTGAAAATGTCACAGCACCGACAGAACCATACGTAGATGCAAGTGCATACGAATCAAATATGTTGAACCTGCCCAGTCTTCTTAAAATTTGATAGTGGTTTACTGTTATGACCAGCGCAAGGGCTATAGCTACTGCCATTGGAATTACAAGGTGTTCAAGCCCGCTCTTTCTCATCTCCAGTCCTCCATGCAGACCTATTGCTGCAAGCAAGTAAATTGGAAGAAAAGAAGAGAGCTGTTCAGGTATCCTAAGATCTGACTTTATGCGGGAAGATACCACTCCCAGTATGAAGAACAACACAATAGGAGTTAAAAGATTAGCTTGTACTATCTCAATAATGTCCATTGAAAAATCACCCTAGCGTGAAAAATTTACACTGTAGAACAGAATGTTATCTGTGTAGATATTTAGATTCATTGAATATTTTTTTGTCAGTTGAAGTTAATATTAAGTTATGGAACGACGAATTGGCAATTATTGGAAATGTTTTTGAATCCCTGCTTTGAAAGACATGTGCGTTTTTTGCGCTTGTTATATCATGCCGAAATTTGTTTTTGAGTATTGCCCAAATGATGTTTAAGGAATATGGTATCAACGCTTGTGGTCAAACCCCTTAAAGTTTCCATGGTTAACTTTTGATCCACTTTACTTAGATCCACATTTTGAAATTGTTTTAATGTAAGAGGAATCGTTTCAAATGCTTCTGAACCTAGCACTCCACGCTTTGCTATCATGACTGCCAGGATTGCAGCGGAGAGAGACAATGTAGCGTCAAGACCATCCGCACTAGGATTTTTTGTCACATGGCTTAATTTATCCAAAAGCATCTCAAGCAGCGGCCGCTCGTTAACTTCCGCGAGGTATCGCACTATATGCAACCCCCTTTTGAAAATCTCTGTCCTGTTACTTGGCAGGATGTTTTGTTTTTCCAAATAATCAATTTCTTTTAAAACCTCGGTTTCTCTAGGCGAGAGATTGATCAGTATCTGTTTTTTATCATCTTTCATTTCCATTACAACCAATATTTGTCACCGTTGTATATATATTTATATATATTTTAACATATATCAAAATATCTACTAGTTGTTCTTGCATTCTTCATCGAATATGCGTTTTGCAATAATAACCGGATCCTCATAAGAACGGCCTCTACCAGTGGGATGTCCTTTTCTATCATGTCTTTTCGTTGTATCCCGATGGTTGTCGATATTCGATCTACAAAATCAGATCTCATTTGCTCACCCTATCAACAATCGCCGTTATAGATTTTGGATATTTTTTTGAATATTTCTTTAGTCTGCCTGTTGAAATATTTCTGGACCAATCATGCATATCCATGACGATTCTCTCGTCTGGCATGCCTTTGTGTTTAGAGAGATAGATAAAGTCCAGAATTGTTTTTTCCGGATCGGAATAACGCAGAGTCATGTTGTTATCTTTCTTTATTCCAAAATCCAATAATGATGGTGAGATTTTCACAAATCTGAATTTGTATCCGGCAATATTCACGGGCTTGGGTCTGAAGAACGAATCGCTGATTACTTCTTCTATCGTAAAATACTCATGTGTCATGTTGTTTAGCTTCAAAGCGGTGTTAAGACCGAAATACCAGTTTTTTACCCCCTTCAATTCCAGACCCTTTGAAACAAGTTCTAGATGGTTGTACTTGCTTTTTCCAAGCTTGAACTCTTCAAGTGACCTGACATAGAAAATCTCTCTGAATATCCTTACAAAATACTTTCTCCAGATGAAATATCGTATGACCGTATCGTAGTTCATTTTGGCCAGTTTGCACAGTTCTTTAAACTCGTCAGCTGTTACGAATTCTTTTTTCTCCATCCTAAGCTTGTCTAGAAGTATGCTCATTTTCATTGCATATCACAACTTTACATAAAGTATGATGTTGTTATCTATATAACAATATCATACTTTGTATGATGTTGTTATATAAACGACGCCCAAATTATGATCGCTTACTGGAAGACATCAAGGCTCGTCCTGCTTGCAGCATAGCATTATACGCTGCATTGTGAGCCCATCTCCACTCTTGTATAGCGAGCAGCTTTTTTGCAGAGGCAAGATCATTGTTAGCTATTTCCATTTCATTCTTAACCTGTGCTGGATCTGACTGGAATTTTTCAACCAGTCCCTTACTTGATAGATCGCTTGAGTTCATCCTCGTCTCCCGCAATCATGATTACGGGTGTCTTTGAAATCTCTTTTATCAAAGGTATCTTCTTTTCCACCCTCTCCAAGAATTCCTCTTCTGTCCACAGTATGAAATTTATCTCACGCCCTATTCTTCTTTCTGTTTTTGAAATAGATCGTATAACATCATCTTCATTTACATCCCCTAGTATGAGAACATCAACATCACTTGTTGGCGTTTCAACACCTTTGGCAAATGAGCCAAAAATAAAGGCAAATTTGATCTTTTCTATATCAAGATCTTTCATTATGGCTTGCCCTATACTTTCAGTCTTTAGGAAAATTCTTTTCAGATCTTCAGCTATTGGAGATTTTGTCCGCAGCTTGTAGAGCACCATGTTTCCTTTTTTTCTGCTATCAAGGAGCCCAAGCGATTCTAGGTTTTTGAGTTCTTTTTGCACATATATCGGGGTGGCATCTATGATTCGCGCCAGCCCGCGTATGTGGTATTCGTTTCCCGGATTAAGCAAAAACGCTTCAAGTATGCTTACCCTCGTAGTGGAGGTGAAAAGCCTCTCTAACATGTATACTAAACATATACAATTGTATATAAATAGTTTACATGATCATATCAAGAAATCGATAGCTTGTTTTAAGATAGCCACTAGGGGAGGACTAGGGTACTATCTTGGTACAATTTCTGGGTCCACTTGTATAGAAATGTCAAGATTTGTTTTTATTTATTGGAGAAATTTCATTTTTGAAAAAGAGTATTGTTGTCAGATTTTTCAATATGTTAGGTATTATACTAATTTAGTTAAACCCACCACGGCATTACACATAAAATTCAACACCACAACAAAGTATTCATAGATCAGTGCAAAGATTTGAAAAAGGTTAGAAACTAGTCGTCATGAGCGAGATCATCTAAAAGTTTAGAGTATTTCTCAATAAGTTCATCGTTGATTTTCTTATCTTCAGGGCTCATGTTTTCTCATTCTTTCCGAAATATAAAAAGACATCTGTTCCAGGACTTCTTGGTTCAAGGTTAACAGTTGGTCCTTGATTTTTCTTAACATCGATCTTAATTTGGAACTCACCTCTTTTGGATCAATATCTAAATCATATCCATTATCATATAGAAATTTACCTGCAGCGATAATTCCAGTTCTCCTATTACCATCCATGAATGGTTGTTTCAAAGTAATTACCCCTAGGATATGAGTGGCGATTTCAAGTAAATCTTGTTCTTTATTTCCAGAATTTCCAACATTATTTATCATGAGAAGCACTTCATCCATATTTTTTTGAATTACCCCAATATGTACTGGTTCACCAGTTCTTTTCTTGTGTCTTAGGAGAATCTGTTCATTAGTCTCAGTTAGATATCGTTCATGAATTTTCATCACTATATTGTCTAAGACCACGACATGCTCCTCAGATGATTAGATTTAAGGCTTGAATTTTATTGGGTACAGTTACGGAGTCATCTAGGAGTTCATAGTTTACAATATCTAAATTGTGGGGTTCACATTTTTGGTATCGATCTGAGATCCTTTTCCACAGTGAACAGGCTACATCCCAATTTCTTTGCAATTTCCATTTATGAAACTTGTATACTTTTGCCGCATATTAGAATATGATTATCAACGATTGACTGTATTAGAGATTCTTTTTGTTTAGCTTTGAATTCTTTTTCAGTAAATATTAGCGGAGATATGCTGCCATGAAATATCGAGAATATTTGTTCAGCCGCCTTTGATATTTGTGTAACTGCATGATCGTGATCATTTGAGACTAGTAGAAGATCCATATCGCTGTCTATCTTTTCTTGTCCCTTTACAACACTTCCAAAAATAACTGCACTGATAATTTTATTTGTATCAAGGTGTTTCTTTAGGAGTACGAGTAGCTCGGTTAATGTGTTTTTTTCTGACCTGACCATTGGTTCTATTATTTTATCCAGAATGTAGCTTTTCTTGTTTAATTCTAATTGATAGGCCCTTCCTACTGGCTGAATTTTTACAATGCCAACTCTTTCAAGGTCATGAATGGTCAGGGCTGCCTCATTTGGTGTGACCTTGGCCTCTTCTGCCAATCCTCTCATAGTAAAGATCTTCCCTTGATAATTTATCATAGTACGCAACAGTGTGATGCTTTTCTTGTTTCCTAGTATGTTTTCCAGATATCTGTGTAATAACATAATGTCTGGTTTTTAAGACATATGTCCTATATTTAAGACATATGTCCTATATTTAAGACATATGTCCTATATTTA
>JBOGRA010000045.1:0-12650 GCA_050749325.1 Nitrosotalea sp.
CATAATATTAAACTTTTAACAAATTAATAATAATATTTATTGAATATTGAGTATTGTTATTAACAAAGATTATATAATAAACATATAATTATTAATACACAATGACGAAGATGATATCTGTAAACATAGACACCGCAAGACAAGAGACATCTCGAACCAAAGAATGGGTCAACGAAATAACAAATGTCTACGCCGACATGGAAGTTTCAGATGTTAACGTATCTGAAAACAAGATCTCCTTTAAGGCAGGATTTTCTGGAATGGATGACATCGAACCTGAAGATGTCAAGATGAAGATAGCGGAGTATCTTTCCATGAATGAAACCATCGAGGCAAAAAACATTTCATGCCGATGAACCATTCATCATTTTCTTTTTATTGGATGACATAAAGATGGACAAACAACAACTGTTTCCAAAGGTAAATTATCATGTATACAAACTAGAGGGCGAAGAGGATCTTTTTACCTGTGTTTTAGATTACAGTAATTCTAATGCAGCCACAGTCTTCCAAATTGGCTTGACTGAGATATTCTACAAACCATTGTATTATTCGGATGGAGATCTGACCGATGTGAACCTATACTATGTTAAAAGCCAGAAATTGAAAGAGGGATCCAATACAGGCAAAGTAATAAAATTCAATCCCGGAAATTCAGAGTGGTATCCCGTGCGAGGAGAGATCAAAGAGACACATGGCTGGATCTCCATTTCAAGAGTATTGGAGACAACGTCAAGAGAGATTCATGAAATATTACAGCTTGAAGAAAGGACAAATTCAAAGATATGATGCAAAATCTAAATTCAAAATCTGTCGTTATCAGGCTTAATGGCCCTATAAACAATCAAACAATTAATTCTTTGATGGCTGTAATCGATAACAAGATGAAAGAGGGTGTAAGGGATTTTGTACTGCTTCTTTCCTCACATGGTGGAGACACTGCTGCCGGCCTGACCGGATACAACTATCTGAAGGGATTGCCTGTAAAAATAACCACCTGTAACATTGGCACTGTATCTTCGATTGCCACAGTGTTGTACTGCGCTGGCGATAGACGTATTTCTGTACCTCATGCAAAATTCTTGATTCATGAACCATATTGGTCATTTCATGAATCAAATCTCGATGAGGGCGAAATTGACGAGATATCAAAGAGGTTATCAATATACAAAGAAAACGTAGCCAAGGTCATAGCTAAAAGTACCGGAAAGGAAACCCTTGAAGTTTTAGAAGCGATGCACCAGAGAACAACCTTTACTCCTGATGAGGCGCTATCATGGGGGTTAACGCATGAAATAAACTCGGAATTATTCGAAGAGCATTCTGAAGTAATTTCAATTGATCAAGGATAGTGTTCCTGAAAACACTGATGTGTGTAGAAGGGTATCGTAGCTATTATTAATTATTTTATAAATACAACATTAAAAATTATTAATTTATTCAAGATTTATTAATAACATAAAGAGGGAGAAGATGTTGAAATCTGGACAAAAGGCAGTCATTGGTGGAGGTATCGCAGCTGCAATCATCATAGCTATAGTTGTCCTATCCAGCGCAAATATTTTTGGTAATAATATTTCCATACCTACAATTCAAACTAATACAGCAGGTACTGCATCCAGTACTGGCTCAAAAATACAGATAGTTGCCGCTGAAAATTTCTGGGGCAGCTTGATATCTCAGCTTGGTGGGACACATGTCCAAGTATTGACCATTGTCTCAGACCCCAATGCTGATCCACATGAATACGAGAGTAACACTGCTGACGCTCAAGCCATTGCAAACGCAAACTATGTAATTATTAACGGAGCAGGTTATGATGATTGGGCCATAAAACTCATCAATGCAAATAATACGCCAAATCAAAAGGTTTTCAATGTGGCAGAACTTCTCGGTAAAAAAGAGGGAGACAATCCTCATCTTTGGTATAACCCCACTTACGTGAATCAAACAGTGGCACACATGTATTCAGATCTGGTTTCCATCGATCCGGCCAATACTGCATATTACAAGCAGCAGTATGTGAATTTGAATGCCTCACTTGGGCAATATAATGCTCGAATCGACGAGATCAAGCAGCAATTTGCAGGCACGCGAGTAGCAGCTACTGAGAGCATCTTTGTATATTTAGCAAACGCTACAGGTCTTGACCTTGTCTCCCCACCTGAATTTATGGAAGCTGTCGCAGAAGGAAACGATCCCCCTGCACAAAGTGTCGTACAATTTCAGCAGCAGCTTCAGGGCCAAGGTGGAAATGTAACTGTCTTGGTCTACAATGAACAAACTGTGACTCCGCTCACGCAAAGCATGAAGGCACTGGCCTCCCAGAGGGAAATACCTATAGTTGGAGTAACAGAGACCATACAGCCGCCAGATGTTTCGTTCCAAGACTGGATGAATGCAGAATTATTGGAACTTCAGAACGCACTCAATTCACAAGCACTTGGACAATGATAAATGAACACGGTAGAAACTAGGACGATTGCAAATTCCGCGCAGGAGGAGATTGTCACTGCTGAAAATCTAGCAGCTGGTTATCCAGGTAAAACCATTTGGCAAGGTGCAAATTTTAGTTTTGCTCGCGGCGAGTTTGTGGCAATAATAGGTCCTAATGGTGCAGGCAAGACATTGCTTATGCGTTTACTCCTTGGATTGCAGCAGCCTGTTCACGGTACAATCAAAATATTCAGTACTCAGCCAAAGCGCGGTAATCCACGAATTGGCTATGTTCCCCAGCGCCATCTAATTGACAGCGATACGAATATCGAATGTTTCGAACTGGTGAAGTTGGCACTTTCATGCAAGAGATGGGGATTGGGTTTGTCTTCTCAGAGTGAACAAAGATCTGCTTTTGATGCGCTTGAAGCTGTTGGGGCAGCAGAGATTGCCAATCAACCACTCAATGCTTTGTCAGGTGGAGAGCTGCAGCGCATATTTTTAGCAGAAGCGTTGGTAAGTAACCCCGAAATATTATTACTCGACGAGCCACTGTCAAATCTTGACATCAGACGCGCAAAAGAATTGGTTCAACTCATCAACAAAGTAGTTCGCTCACGTAACGTGACCGCATTGCTTGTGGCTCATGACATCAATCCTCTTCTACCGTTTCTTGACAAGGTGGTTTACATCGCCAACGGCAAGGCAGCAACAGGAAAACCAGAAGAGGTTCTAACATCAGAGTCGCTCACTGCATTGTACGGCGTTCACATAGAAGTTATTCGTGATTCTAGGGGCAACGTTGCTATTATAGGAATCGAGGATCATCATGGTGACGAATAGTAATATCTTCAGTGCCAATTTGTTGGCCGACTTGCAACAGATGTTTCATTTTCAATTCATGCAGCATGCTTTCGAAGCAGGTACAGCAATTGCAATCATCGCAGGAATTGTTGGCTATTTCGTGGTCTTGCGTCACTCCTCCTTTGCGGCTCATGCACTTTCCCACATTGGTTTTGCAGGTGCGGCAGGAGCAGTACTGCTTGGGGTCAATCCTGTTTTTGGTCTTCTTACATTTACAAGTGGAGGAGGTATTGGTATGGCTATACTTGGACCACGAGCCGTTAATCGAGACGTACAGATAGGTACAGTTCTTGCATTTATGCTTGGCTTGGGAGTCTTATTCATTAGTCTCTATACTGGTTATGCGACCGAGGCCTACTCTATCTTGTTTGGAGAGATACTTGGCATAAGCAGCAGTGATGTTCTTGTAACAGTTGTTGCTAGTCTGATAATCTTGACTGCAGTGGGCATTGTGTATAGGCCACTTTTGTTTGCATCGCTTGATGAAGATGTGGCAGAAGCAAAGGGACTATCCATGCCTTTGCTTGGTATTATCTTCATGCTCCTAGTTGCACTTGCTACATCGATGTCCGTCCAAATTGTTGGTGTCCTTCTAATCTTTTCATTGATGGTCACACCAGCTGCAACTGCACAACGATTGGCAAAAAGACCTAGGAGCATCATGATAATCTCTGTACTTATTGCTCTAATGGCAACATGGTCTAGTCTCTTTATTGCTTTTTACGAACCATATCCTGTAAGCTTTTTCATAACAAGTATGGTTTTTGTTTCTTATTTGTTTGTCAGGTTCGTTTATCCAAGCAGGTTATGCTTGGTGTGCCTCAAAAAGTTCAACAGTCTGTCTCTTCCAAAACACGTAGAGAAAAAACATCCCAGTACCTTTCCGTCAGAAGATAAATCATGAAACCAAAATTATTGACGACCGCCATAATTAGTACTGTCTTGATTTTTGGCCTAGGATATAGATATCCAATAACGCCAACGCTGATTCAATCCAACAGATACCATAATTCTCTGATTACAAATTAAAAAAGGAAAGAAAAAAACACCTGTCATGGAACTAGCTGTGGACTTACTGTACCAAGAGATATTGCATGATCATCAATTAACACGCCTACACCAACATTGATGTTTGCTATCCTTACCACAACTTTTGGCAGGTCGTCGCTGGTAAGATTGTATTGTTTGGCAAGAACCTCCTTTACCCTATCTTCCGTATTGGATAGTTGGTTGAGGGCAGAGGGGATGGAAATGTCAAGTGTTTGCCTCATCATGTTCAATGGAATTTTACCAGTCCCGTCCTGTATTATGTAAAATGAGATCTTGTCCACAATGACCTCACGGGGTAGTGTATCTAGGGCATTTGCAGTATAGAAGGCCTGCACCTCCAAAGGATTAGAATCATAGCTTGCACTCGATATTATGGAACCTTTTGAAGGCTGTAATATTGAATTAAAAGGTACATTAATTATAATGAATCCTTCTAGAAAATTTTCATCATAGTTACCAAGAACTCTTCTTATGTCTTGACACGTAATGCTGGTGGCATTTTCTGTACCCAAATTAACCAGTGCTGCATTGGAGCTAGGACCGTTATTTACTACAACATTCCAAAGTACGGTTGATTCAAATCCTTCTTTATTGTAAATGCTTACATCTGTATCATAGTGTCCTGGTCTGAGAGGCCCCTCGCCAGCAAAGATAGAACCGCACTCAAATTTTGTAGTATACATTACTCCAGTTGGGTTTCCAGTCGAATTAGTTTCTCCAGTGTATGATGAAGTAGAATTGTCTATTGGAATAATTTCTGATAATTTGTTTGTATTTGATCCAGCAGATGGACTCTGGGCCAGGACTGGATTGTGTTCTTGTACCATGAAACTAATTGCAATAAAAAAAATAATTCCTGTGACAATCGAAACTATGGAAGATCTTTGCCATTTTTTCACAAAGTAAATTAAATTCTTCTAATAATTTAATGTTAGTGAGAATAGAGCTAACATTAAATATGAAGCGTGCCACATCGTGAATTGGGTACTGTTAATTGCAAAAAAATTTAAAGCTATCACTAGTTGCGCTCTTGCTTGTTTCTGTGGTATTTTCCTCAATGCCACGTAACGCTTTTGGTGACGGCTTTGCCATGGAAAATCTCCCACCTGCGTCCGTTGGAAATAGACAGGTACAGCTCTTCATCAAGCTTAATCCAACAATACTCTATTCTAATTCAGGTGTACAGCCATCAATATTTTTTAGATGGTTTGATGCAAAGACCAACCAGACGATAACACACATATCATTTTTCCTCACTATTACAAAACACAACCAGTTATTGTTCAGGGAACTTCTCCACACCCATACTGGCATACTCAACATAAACATCACTCCAACTAACAGCACCACTTGGACAGTTTATGGTGATAAAGAACCGGTTCTAAATGGATGGGTGCCTGACAATGATGATGATCCGATTGATGTGATAGGTCCCATTTTTAATGAAGGTGGATTGTATCACTTTAACATGCAAATGTTTTCTATAGATACCGACAATAACATATTTGATACAACCGACAACCCTGAAGCTGTACCTAACTTTGATGCATATCTTAGCGTCGGAGATGTCTCAAGTCATAATTTTGCGTACAATGGAAACAACTACAACTCTACTATAATTTCTTATTATGATAAAATTAATAATGACTTTAAGTTTGATCCGTCAACCATGACCATATCTTGGTCCATGCCCTTTGACTGGAACATGACAAGAATATCTGGCCAACCAATATTTGTGCACGAAGAGGTCAAGATGCCAAAAGCTCTCAAGGAATTTGCAGACAGCCCCACATACTCTGCAACCATGAATGGATATCAAATCACAGGCCGCAGACTTATCATTGATCCGTATACCTCAGGAAGCAGCGTTATTGGTCACATATTGCTAAACAAGATAGACGTGCAGACCATGGAAAAGGCAATGCCACCAGGAGCTGACACAATGAACTTTACTCTTGCGCCAGTCAAGGCAAATGTACAGACATCAAACAGTGTCCTTACCGACTTTGGTGGCTGGGGAATCAAACTGGGCTGGAATCCAACTCAGATCACAGCAAACTCACAAAATAATTTGCAACTTTCCTTCTTTGATGCATTTACTGAACTGCCAGTTACTGGGGATGTGCATTACGATCTAAAACTGACAGACGACAGCGGTAATACACTTCTTTCTAAGTCAGATTTGACTGCAAAGGGAGGGGTGGACACACAAGCCCTGAACCTGCCAGGTAACGGAATATATCATATCAAAATGAACATCACGTCTATAGTAGGTTCAACAGGACTAGCTGATACATCCAGGGTTGGTGGTGCAAGCGGTAACTTGGTTATTCCATCTACCGTGGGTACGGATCAAGGGGTTGTTGCCATAAATGGAAGCCAATCTGGAAATCAGGCTGTGCAACCAACTAGCAATCAAATCACTACAACTAACAATCAGCCAACTACGACCACCCAAATTTCAATTCCATCATGGGTAAAGAACAATGCAAAGTGGTGGTCCACAAACTCTATAGATGATTCCACTTTTGCTTCCGGAATTCAATATTTGATAAAACAAGGAATAATTCAGATACCGGCAACAGCTCCGGGTCAAGCCTCCCCCGGTGTCCAGATACCTCAATGGGTCAAAACAAATGCTGGTTGGTGGGCTAATGGACAGATAGATGACCAAACATTTGTTGCTGGAATCCAGTATCTTATCAAAATTGGAATAATTACAGTCTAGTCCATAAATATTCCAAAGGTAAAAGAGACACATAAAAAAAGTCTGAAACGGTACCTAACAATTACCAAGAAATAAATCTCATAAATTTAACAAAAACAACATGCCACTGATTACCGTCTCTATGTATCCTGGCAGAACTGAAAAACAAAAAGAGGAATTTGCAAAAGCCATCACAAAATCTGCGGTAGAAATTCTCAAGACCAAGGAGAATCACGTAATTGTAGTCTTCGAAGAGAATCCGAAAGAAAACTGGTATATGGCTGGAAATCCTCTCTAAACACATTTTTATTTTATACAAAATTACAAAATCTGTGACAAAAATTGCAGTAATACAGATGAGTGCTGATACCGAGAAGGAAAAAAACCTTAAAAAAATTCTCGGCTACATCGAGCAGGGGGCAAAAAGAAATTCTACACTGTGTGCATTTCCAGAATTCATGATGTTTTACACCCCGTCTAGCCAATCTGCGACAGAACTTGCAAGCTTGGCAGAAAAAATAACTGGAGAGTTTGTCACTTCAATATCCGAGGCAGCAAGAAAACATTCAGTTCAAGTTGTAGGAACATTTTACGAAAAAAGCCCAAAGGCAAACAGAGTTTATGACACTTCATTTCTAACCGACAGACATGGAAAATTAGTATCCAAATACAGGAAAATTCATCTCTATGATGCGCTTGGTTTCAAAGAATCAGCAAAACTTTATCCAGGTTCTTTCGTTGCACGGCCCATTAAAACAAGTGTCGGCAAGATTGGCATGATGATTTGTTATGATTTAAGATTTCCTGAAATGTCGCGCATGTTGGCATCTTCCGGTTCTGAGATTCTAATTGCCCCTTCTGCATGGGTACAAGGAAAAATGAAAGAGGAACATTGGATAACCATTAACAAGACAAGAGCAATAGAGAACGGGTGTTATGTTGTTGCACCAGACCAGGTGGGAAACATTTACTGTGGAAGAAGCTTGATAGTAGATCCATTTGGGAAAGTTCTTCTAGACATGAAGAAAAGAGAAGGCATTGGCATTGCTGATATATCATTAGATCAAGTAAAACAAGTGCGCAAAAAATTACCTCTTTTGAAAAACCGACGGACTGACATATATGCTGACTTTAAGATTTAACGATTCTACTTGAGCATCGTATGTTACAGCATTGTCTTGTCCATTTTTGTTTCACTGAATATCTAAACCCAATCATGGGCCAAAAACAAATCTTACATGGAATCTTTGTTGCATACATCATTCCTCTCTGGATTAGCGGAGAAGATGCACTGCAACCATTGCGGTAGTTAGAGCATCCCATGAAGCGCTTTCTGGTCTGCCTAGAACGTATGACCAAAATCCTCCCAATCTTGCATTCGGGGCACTCGACAAGTCCATTTGCAGGAGTATTTGTGCCTAGAATGACGTATTTTCTCTTCTTCTCTGACCAGGAAAGATAGCCATTCTTATCGTAGTATTGGTGTATCTCTTCTTTCATTCTCACAATTTTTTTATCCGTAATTCGAACAGAATTTCTCGCGCCTGATCTTTTTTTGAGCACAGTTATCTGGGAAATATTTTTTTTCACTGATATCATCTAATCTGACTGATTAAAGAATAGTAATGAAGAATTTTTATATAGAATCTAGTCATCGATATTTGTGGAAAAAGTCTGCGTTATTGGTGCTGGCAACACAAAATATGGCAAGCTTCAAGACAGTATCGTAGACATTGCACTCCAAGCATCCGTGGATGCAATAGAGAGTGCCGGGATAGGACCAAAGCAAATCCAAGCTGGATACATATCAAATGTATTTGGTATTGCAGACAAGCAAGTTCACTTGGGTCCAGTGATAATGAGTAATCTTGGCATCCCAGAAGTTCCGTCATTGTCAATAGAGTCTGCATGCGGAAGTGGTTCAGTATCATTTAGAGAGGCATATGCAAATGTAGCTGCAGGATTTTATGATGTAGTTTTAGCAACTGGAGTTGAAAAAGTAACTCACACTGGTACTGAATGGACCACTACATACTTTTCTTATTGTTCTGATTTCTTTTATGAAGGTGGTGATGGAGCATCATTTCCAGGATTGTTTGCATCTATGGCAAGAGCATATCTTGCAGAGTTCAAAGCAACTGAAGAAGATCTTGCAATGGTTGCAGTAAAAAACCATGATAACGGTCTTCTCAATCCAAAAGCCCATCTTCGCAAAAAAATTACTATCGATGATGTACTAAACTCTGCAGTAGTCGCAAGCCCTCTGAAGCTATATGACTGCTGTCCATTTTCAGATGGAGCAAGCGCGGTAATTTTGTGTAGCGAAAAATTTGCAAAGGCTCATTCAAAAAATTACATTGAAGTAATTGGATCAGGAAGGGGTGGCTCACCTGCTGCGCTGCAAGGAAGAGAACACATTACTACAATTCCAAGTACCAAGATTGCAGCTCAAGCAGCATACAAGATGGCTGGAATCACACCAAAAGATGTAGATTTTGCTGAAGTCCACGATTGTTTCACAATTGCCGAGCTAGTTGACACTGAAGATCTCGGATTCTTCGAAAAGGGAAAAGCTGCAGAAGCAGTACGCGAAGGAAGAACAAGACTCAATGCAGATATTTCTATAAATCCATCAGGAGGCCTAAAGTCAAAGGGACACCCAATAGGGGCAACCGGAATAGGACAGGTAGCTGAAGTCTTTGATCAATTGACAGGAAAAGCAGGAGAAAGAACTGTCAAAGATGCAAAAATCGGGCTAACACACAACTTTGGTGCAACTGGCGCAAGCTGCGCAGTTCATATTTTCAAAAGTGTATAATTTTGCTATCTAAAGAGGAATTTATCAATAATGCAAAGGTAGGAAAGATATTAACAAGAAAATGCACCAAATGTGGACATCCTCATCTGGTCACTACATACTTTTGTCAAAATTGTGGAAACAAGGGATTTGAGAATGTAGTAATTGATGGCAAGGGCACAGTAGCTACCTATACCATAATAACTGTCCCGCCAGAAGGTTTTGAGAAGGCTGTTCCATATGCCTGGGTTGTTATGAATGTCGACAATTCCGAGTTACGAATTTCTGGCTTTATGGCAAACATCAAATCGCCAGCAGATCTGCCTTTGGGTACAAAAATAAAGGTAACAGGATATGATGAACACGGAATGATAATCGAAAAACAGTAAACCAAATTTAGTAAGTTAATTAAAAAAAACTAAATAATTTCTTTTATAACATTATCTGAGATCTACTCTTAATGTCAGTCGATGTCGTGTGTGACAAGTGTGGATCTAAAATAGCAAACATGAGGATGTTAAAATCGATCAAGGATGTAATGAGACCATATAACAGCAAATGCCCATCATGTGGTCACACGCTGTCATCGTCAGAATTTGCTGTAGACGTTCAAAAGAACTGATCTAAAAAGTTTGCGTATAGATCAAACTAGTCACAAATCTTATTTACCGATGACAAGTAAGACTTGCCTATGGAACTGAGTGAAGACTTTGGTGATCAAAAACGAGGAGGAATTTTACAGTCTGCATCCAAGCGGGTAAGAATGATCTTTTCTGTAATGGCAAGCCCTAACAGAATAGATATTTTAAGAATCTTAAACTCAAAAGGCCCACTTACATATTCAGAACTAAAGTCGCTTGCTGGATTCAAATCAAAGAAAGAAAGCGGCAAGTTTGCATATCATCTTCGAAAATTATTACGCCAGTCTCTTGTGGCCTTGAACAAGTCTGAGAGAAGATATACCATTACAAATTTGGGCAAATTAGTACTAAGTCTTGCCAGACAGATCGAGGAACGCTCAATTATTGAGAGTGGCAAGATGTACGTACGTACATCGCACGAATCTATCGAGGAATTCAATTCTCATAAAATCATCCAGTCCCTTGTTCGGGAAGGAAGCCTGCCTCTTGAACTTGCACAGAAGATAACAGAGGAGGTTGAAAATCGTATATACAAATTCCAGACATCATACCTTACTTCTTCATTAATACGTGAAATGGTCAATTCCGTCCTTTTAGAACAAGGCCATGAGGACTATAGGCACAAACTAGCACGATTTGGCCTTCCTGGATATGATATACATGAAATGCTGACTAACGTGGATGGTATCCATAACGGGGTAGAAGGCATGCTGTTTAAGACAGGTCAAACTGTTTTCGGGGAGTATCTGGTATTGAACACATTACCAAAGGATGTTGCTGATTCCCATCTCTCAGGCGATATTCATATTACAAATGCTGGTTTGTGGTCACTTCTTCCTGATACTATATTTGTGAACATCAAGGAGTTAATAGACGACGGTATTGACCTGCGAGGCAAATTCTTGGGAGTGACAAGAAAGTCTGCTCCAAACTCTCTTGACGACTTGACCGCATCTCTTTCAATTATAACATCGCTTCTTATCAAGGAGGTCTCTCAGGAGGTTGTTATTGACGGACTGGAAGGATTATTACAAAAATATTCAAAAAATATGTCAGAAATTGAAGAAAAACTCGCAAATTCTTTTGGCAAAATATCAACTGCACCCAAATATGGAAAGAATGAGGCACTTGCATCATTCAGAATTTCAATAGGCACAGAACCAAAAATTGCTGGCTCTATTCTTGCTGCCTATAAAAAATATGTGAAATCTACACCTTTGCCATCAATAGGCATCGTAATGGATTATGAAAAAGGAAAGATTAGCGAATTTTCCGATATTCTGTCTAACATTATTGCACTAGGAGGACGCGTAATGTTCTCAAAGGGACAGGCATCAAGCAAAGGCCTCTTTAAGGGAGAAGCAAAGAGCACTTCGGTCACATCAATTAACTTACAATCTTTGTCGATCAATATGCCACGACTTGCATTTGAATCAAACAAAGACGAAACCTACTTTAGGGCAAGATTGGCATTGTTAATGAAACCTGCTCTAGCAGCAATGTCAATACGAAAAAAAGAGATATCTGATCTTACTCGTAGAGGGCTAAACCCAATACTTGCAAATAATACACAGTATATGCAAAAGGGTTCAGTTACATTAGTTGTAAATTTGCTAGGACTCAAGGAAGCAGTTTACGGAATCCTCGGTTATGAGAATAACAAGGCTGGGCAGGAAATCTTGGCAAAAGTTGTAACTACCGCTATTGAGGTGGCAGCCAAGAAAGGAAAAGAGATGGGTGACAATGTTACGATCTCTATAACTGAAAGTGATGCATCTGCCCGCTTTTCTTCATTGGATGGTGAAAAGTACGGTAAAATGTCAATTCATCCACACGTAGAAGGTGAATCTTATTCGGAAGGAGTTACTATTAATGCCTCAGAAATTGATGGAATGACTCCTAAGAGTGAAAAGGTAGCCGAATCTAACCATCTTTCAAAGATGCTTAACGGCGGATTACTAGTCCAACTCAAGATTCCAGACGAAATGGATTCCTCAGGAATTAAAAAGGCAATAGAAAAAGCTGGAGAACTGTTAGGCTCATTTAGGCCAGTCAAAAAGGTGCCTATTTGTAGCAATTGCGGGCTCAAAGAAGAAAAGATTGCAGAAAAATGTCCGGTATGCAAGTCGCCTTACATACTAGCGTAGAAAGCAAC
>JBOGRA010000046.1:0-12574 GCA_050749325.1 Nitrosotalea sp.
TCACCTTCTTTTGCGCCAAATAAAACTGTTGTAAGACGACCAGGAAGCGGTTTTCTGACCCATCTTATGTATAATTCAATATACTTTCTGTTTTCTGGATTTGAGGCAATTGAATAAGCTCTTCTTATCACCTTGTTCTCTGATTGTACTTGGGCACCTAGAGTTAAAAATTGGCCTGGCTTGTATTGAGGCAGTTCTCCTTCTTTTGGTTTAAATCTGAAAACTGCTAAATCTTCTTTTTGAATTTGAATGTAGGAGATTATTGCTTTGCTTTCTACTACCACGCGAAGAATTCTATTCTTGATAGTTAAATATCTTATGTTATTTTGGTCAAGATGATTTTCTGGATCACGCTAAACGTTAATAACCTCACAAAAAAAGTTAATGCAAATCAGATTCATACTCTGATTAAAATCGGGCCGGTCGTCTAGCCTAGTAGGATACGCCCTTGGCATGGGTGAGATCGTGGGTTCAAATCCCACCCGGTCCACCTTCTCTTTGTATTGAGACAGGTCACAGTCCGCACCCGTTTTTCTCCACTACTGCCTTGTCTTTTGGCAAAGTCGCCACAAACCTCAAACCCTGCGAGATTAGCGTCTCTGCTTGGTCAAGTGCTACAACCATCTGAGTTGGCTACAAGCTGGATTTGTTCGCGTTTGCTTGTTCTTCTTTTGTTACATTAATTCAAAACGCAAGCAAATCATAATGGAACTATATACGATCTATTTTTATTCTAGTTTTGATATTTACTGTTAATGAGTATCCTAGCATGTAAGAAATGCAAAAATCTATTCGCTGATATTATTGATGGAGTAAAATCAATCCCTGCAAAATGTCCCGTTTGCGGAGGAGTCAGCGTCGCGTTGATGTCTGCCTGATTTGTCATTACAAAAGACAGGTCAGAATTATATTTTCTTTAGTTTGAACTTGGACGGAAAAATGGATTCTAGACTCATTCAAAATTCATGTCCCGACCTTTGATACGAAGAAAAAGTCAGCTTATGTCCCTTTAACTATCCAGTGTACCAAAAAATTATACTTATTACAAACCAGTACCGTACCGAAAAAACAATAATCCAATATGGATGGGTTCAGACCTGTAAGAATCCAGCGTTAAGCGGATCACAATTATCTGACCGCACAATGGGATTAGACTATCTTCCTAATTCTAAAATCAAAATTTTCTTGACATCTTGAATAACTTTAACCATATCTATTTTGACGGTATTTGGCACTACTGTAACCAACAATTTTTCTCCTACTCCAGTAGTCACTGTTATGTCGTCTCTAAATACATCCATAGTTAATTGGAGACCACCCAACTTTTTATTATAATCCACAATACCATAACGTAAAGCAATTATGCTTGCAATTTCCGTCAAGTCAGCAAGGGTAACAATCGTTTTTGTTGGGTCGGTTATGACATATTCAGCAATATCTCCATCTTTTTCTACAATCATTACAGCGCAACTTGTAACATTACCAGTATCCAAGATTTTGTTCCTTATGTCTTTAATCTCCATACTTGCGATGAATGGAATCACAATATAATATAGATATGCATGTTCTTTTGTAACATCTTTAATCAAACAGAATATACCTTTGAGATTCCCCCAATGATGAATTAACGCTCATGAGAGTGTGTTCACTTGTTACAAACCAGTAACCTTACGGAAAAACAAGAATGCATTATACATGGGTGCAGACTTGTGAGAGTCCGAACATAAATTGATTCTAGTTGAAGTTAGTAACCATAGTATCACAAACGGTCAAAGGATTGCCATAATACACATCATCCCATTGGAGTTCTATGGTCTGCAACACGATTTACTTGATATGATAAATTGTTTACTCTAAATCTCAAAAATAGACTTTGTTTTTCACAGAACAGCGAAGATAGAGGTAATTGTTGTAAAACTTTAGGATCATGCTCTAATTATTTGTCTAAACATAGTTCTTGTAAGCACAACAATAGTGATTAATGCAACTATAAACGGGGTTAGTCCATTAGGAAATTCAGGCACTGCTGTAATCGGTTTTGACATGTTAGTAATTTGCGCAGATGATTGTTGATTTGTGGTCAAATTTGCACTTGATGCATTAATAGTAGAGTTATTTTGAGATGCTACAATGGTGCCAATAATTTGGATATCTTTATCTCCTTGTAAGAATTGTATTGTCAAAGTTCTATCACTTGAAGTTACGTGCTCCTTTTGCGGTGTAATTTCGTTACCGTCAGTTAAGACAGTAAACGGACCATCAGTGCCATCACTTGTCTTGGCATCTAGCAAAGATCTTGGGAGTGAAAGTGTAATGGTACCATAATTAACGGATAGTATAGACACAGTCAGAGAAAGACTAGAGGCATTAACAGACATGTTAGTTACCGAGCCTCCGAAAATAGTATATGGCACATTAAATGTTTGTTGACTATTTGGAATTTTTACTTGGAACGTATCATTTATTGGAGTAGTCGTTGCCGTAAATGCAAAGGTTGTTTGGGTTTGAACTTCAGAACCATACTGAACTAGTATCGTATAAACACCACTTGATTTCCACATAGAACCAGTTATCATCACAGCGTCTTTGTAAGAGCCATCTTGAGCAACCGCAACCTGTGCTGTTTGAACTGAATTACTGTAGGGATCTAAAATTTGGATAGTTAGAACACTTCCTTGTAGAACAGTTTTAACAGCACCAGAAATTACAATCGTATCGCCAAAGATGTAAGATGGTTTGTCAGTTGTAGCGGTAATGTCTGGATTTGTGAGAACTTTTTGTGCAAAAACTGGTTCTGATAGTATCAGAATTCCAAAAATAATCGATAATGTTAAAAGTGCGCAGTGGTTATTGAGGAATTTTACGTTGTAATGGTTTAGTTTACCTTTAAGAGTCAAGCTCTTACTGTAGTTTATCGATTTTACGGGGAAGAAAAATTATGCCTAAAACCAATAAAACAATACCAACGATAAATATTACAACTCCAAAATCAGAATAAAAATTACCAATAATCTGAGAATATGAAAATTGTCCTCCAGTTTTTGAGATAGAGTCTAAAACGGTTGCCAATCCAAGGACGAATAAAGAAATTCCAGAGGCTGAGAACACAGAACCAATTGTTGTAACAAAAGTTGCGATGACCTGTACTTTCGCGAGTTCTTTGTCAAATTTATGAGGATCTTTATACACACCCATTGTTTCTGATAAAAACATCTTCTAGATTAACTATCTCCAACAAATCATAACGTCCGTCATAATTCTAGTCATAACGGATTTTTTACGTATGAAAAGGGGATTGTGTTTTTACTTTTTATCGATAAACTCGTTTGCTGGTTCAAAATAAAAAATTTGGAAAGGAATTTGGTTTCGCCCAAGTCACCTTATGATTTTACGTAGCGGATAGGATCCTATCTCAAGGATGTGTAACCGAAACACCACCCGATCCACTTTATGAAAATCAAGTTACAGTTATGTTAAATGTTGACACGGGTGCAAGCGGATCTATATCGCGTAAATTGTCCCAGACTAGTACCTGAATTTTATACGTTCCGCTTACATGTGGCGTCCAAGAAAGAGCCGCAGTAAGAGTTTGATTGGCAACAAGGGAACCTGTGGCATAATTTAGATCTGATGTGGCTCCACTTGAATCAATTATCTGAACAATGTATGCCCATCCTACCTCCTTTTGGCTCACATTTTTCAGTGACGTTTGTAAGTTAAGTTGTTGATCTACTACTGGGGAATTGATCACTTCTCCAAGGGAATTAACTATCTTAAAATCCGATACAGAAACTTCGTCATATCCATATGCTGAATTAATTCCAATCATTGCAAGGACAAAAATCAATACAAGAAGAAACTTCATTGCCAGCAATTCTTGCATTCTTAGATTTAAATTATCCCCAGAGAAAGGAAAACGTATGTCCGAATCTAGAGAAACTATCTACATAGGCAAAAAGCCACTGATGGCGTACGTTACTTCTTCGCTCATACAGTTGGCAAATCAACCAAGGATATCTATCAAGGCAAGAGGACTAAGCATTGGTCGTGCAGTTGATGTAGCACAAATAATTGCACGAAAGACAGAAAATGCTGGTTACTCAATCGGAAACATCGCGATTGGATCAGAACAGCTTCAATCACAAGATGGACGCTCTAGGAATGTTTCTACCATAGACATAGAAGTAAAGAGAAACTCTTAGGAAACCTTGACAGAAATCTTTCTTTTTTGTTATTTTCTATGATTTTGTTTCGTACTTGTTTTCCATCTTCTTGAATTTCGATAATTCTACAATTTCATTGAACTGATCAAAATCAACAAGCTTATCTTTTAGCTTTGCAGTAGTTCCTGTTTTCCTTAGCTCTTTTAGAATTTGCATCGTTGCAAATGTATTGGCATACAATACCGAGAGCGGGTAAAGAATGAGATTGAAACCCATCCTGTGTATCTCACTTGAAGAAAGTAGCGGTGTAGCTCCTCCTTCTATCATGTTTGCCACCAATGGAGCCTTTATCGATTTTCCTATCTTTCTCATTTCATCGACTGATTTGGGAGCTTCTATGAATATGGCATCTGCTCCGATATCCTTGTACAAAAGACCTCGCTCAATTGCAGCATCCAAGCCCTCAGTTGCGCGAGCATCCGTCCTTGCTACCACTATGAAGTCATTACTTTTTCTAGCATCTACTGCAGCCCTAAGTTTTTCACTATATTCTTCCTTGGCAATCACTTCTTTTCCTGACATGTGTCCGCATCTCTTTGGCCATTTCTGATCTTCTAGGAAAATACCGGAGGTGCCAACTGCTTCTAATTCGTTAACAAGTTTCCATACGCTCAAAGGGTTTCCATAACCTGTATCGGCATCAACTATTACTGGAACCGAAACAGATTTGCAAATTCGCCTTGCGTTTTCTATAGTTTCCGTGGATCCAATAAAGCCATAATCAGGCATTCCAAGCAATGCAGCAGAAGTTCCATATCCAGTTTGAAACATGGCCTCAAACCCTGCTTTTTGGGCTATTCTGGCTGTAATCGCATCATACACCCCAGGAAAAACGAGGGGTTTTGATTTGTCATATATCAATTTTCTAATGCTTTTCAACTGTCGCTATACGGTTTTACAATTATTTATTGCTTAATTGATCCTGATTTCCTTGCCATGTGACTTTTTTTCAGCAGAGTCCATCTTTCGCAGCTCAGATTCCAAGAATTTCCTATATCGTTGAGTCTCGTCCTTGGTCATGTGTGAAATGTTTGAACTAAGCGAGTTTCCAATTGTATTGATTCGTTCTATCAGATCCATGGCTACAAATTTGCCAATATCGCCCATCCTGAAAATCACGTCAAGTTGGTTTTTGACTATCTTATCTAGAGTCTCAAGGTCTTCTGAAACTATTCTTCCTTTCTTAGTTATCTGATATTTTCCATCTTTTGTCTCCTCTATGAGTCCTTCATCTAGCAGTCTTCCAAGTAGAGGATATATCAGTCCAGGAGAGGGTTTCCACTTTCCTTCACTTTTAGCAGTTGCCATATCTATTATCTCCTTTCCAGTACTTGGTTTCTTCTTTAGGGCCTCTAAAATGAAGTATCTTGAAAATCCTCTAGGAATTGAACTTCCAACTCTTTGAAACCAATCCGAAATCATCACTAGTGATATCGCTAGCGATATATATTAATGATTCTGCCGCCAGTTCTTCACAAGACATATTTATGAAGTGTGAAAAGGAAGATGTCGAATCATGGTTAACAGTATTGACAGTGATCTTCTGATCGTAGGTTCTGGTCTTGCTGGCCTGAGGGCAGCGATTCAGGCAGCAAAGATTGCACCGCATATCAAAATTGCTGTTATTTCAAAATTACAGGTTATGCGTTCACATTCTGTCTCTGCTGAAGGCGGTACTGCAGCTGTTCTGTATCCTGAAGATGGTGACACAATAGAGTCTCATGTTTATGATACTGTAAAAGGAAGCGATTTTCTTGGCGATCAAGATGTAATTGAGAGACTCGTCAATGAGATGCCATCTGAGATCTATCAACTTGAACATTGGGGAATGCCATGGTCAAGGAGAGATGATGGAAGAGTTGGCCAGAGAAACTTTGGAGGATATAGCTTTCCAAGGGCAACATATGCTCAAGACAAAGTAGGATTTTACGAGATGCAGACTCTGTATGACACGTGTCAAAAATTCGACAACATAGAGTTCTATAACGAATGGTTTGTTACATCGATAATTCATGACGGTCAAAGATTTTGTGGCATTACCGCCATAGAGATGTCAAGTGGCACTTTCTATACATTCAAGGCAAAGGCATTGATTATTGCGACCGGCGGAGCAGGAAGAGTATACAGTTTTTCAACTTATGCGTTAGCTTCAACTCCTGATGGTCTGGATATGGCCTACCGAGCTGGAATGGCGTTAAAGGACATGGAGTTTGTTCAATTCCACCCTACTGGAATACTGCCTTCGGGAATTTTGATTACTGAAGGTGCCAGAGGAGAAGGCGGATATCTTCTCAACAACAAGGGAGAGCGTTTTATGAAAAAATATGCCCCAAGCAAACTAGAGCTTGCATCAAGAGATGTCGTATCACGTGCCATGATTACCGAAATCAATGAAGGACATGGCTTCAAACACGATACTGGAGTGGATTGCCTAAAACTAGATTTAAGACATCTGGGGAAGGAATTGATTATAAGAAAACTTCCTGCAATACGTGAGATATCGCTGAAATTCTCAGGAATTGACCCAACTAATGAACCAATAGATGTCAGACCAGTATGTCATTACATGATGGGCGGTATTCACAGCAACATAGATGGAGCAACTGAAATCCAAGGTATATGGACAGCAGGCGAAGCTGCATGTAACAGCGTTCATGGAGCAAACAGGTTGGGTGCAAACTCTACGGCAGAGTGTCTTGTGTGGGGTAAAATTACAGGTGAGCTTGCCGCCAAATACATTTTAGAAGAAAAATCCTCCCCTCCATTTCCATTACATTTGGTTACGACTGAAGAAAAAAGGATCTATGATGGAATATTTCGAGGTACAGGTAGTGTAAATCCATACGAGGTTAAGCAAGAACTAACAGAGATAATGAATAACAAGTCTTATGTTTTTAGAAATGAAAATGATCTTGTTGATGGACTCAAGTTGGTAAGAGAATTAAGACAAAAAACATGGAAACATGTAGACGACAAAGCTAAAGAGTATAATACAAACTTTACAAACGTGATGGAACTTGATTCCATGTTTCGTATGTCTGAAGTAATTTTGATGGGTGCAATTTGGAGAAAAGAATCTAGGGGGGCTCACGCAAGAACCGACTATCCTAATAGAGATGACAAGAACTTTTTGGTTCATACTCTAGTTTACTATGACACAAAAGAGCCAGTTATCAAGACTCATCCTGTCACTATTACTAAATACAAGCCAGTGGAGAGAAAATACTGATGGCTGAACAATTCTCCAACCGTGAAGGCATACGGGGAATGATAAATCCTACTCGCTATGGGTTAGAGCGAGTTGCATATTGGATGCAAAGACTGAGTGGACTTGGTCTGCTTGCATATCTGATTGGTCATATTTACGAAACAAGTACAATTCTCAACGGAAAGGCCGCATGGGACAATATGCTATCGCTAACGCAGACTCCAGGGGGCCATGTGGTACTTGTACTTGTAATAGGAATGTGTGTTTTTCATACGGGAAATGGGATACGACTTATGATAAGTGAAGGTGGGAAAGGCATAGGAAAGCCCGGTCAACCTGAATATCCATATCGCGCTTCTTCGTTGAACTCCAAGCAGAGACTCTGTATCTGGGTATCGATAGCACTTGCAGCATTAGCAATGATGTATGGGGCAGGCATATTGCTTGGTGATTAAGATGCGAGAAAGCATAATCATGAAGATACACTATGGAACTGCGCTTGGAGCCGTGGCACTTGTAGCTGTGCACATTCTCATGAGGCTGTCACAGAAATATTCTGATTCGTTACAATATCAAAATGTAATTGCAAATTATCACTTTTTACCATATGCACTTATGCTTGAAGTGATACTTGTCTTGTTATCCGTACATGGATTCAATGGACTACGTGTTATTTTGTTGGAGCTAAAACAAGGTGTTGCATATGAAAGAGCAATTAACTATGGTTCTATTGCATCAATGATTGTTTTGGTAGCATATGGTTCAAGAACTATATTGATGGCTGGAATGGGGCTCTCATAACGATGGCAACAGTAGAAATTCCAAAGGAACAAAAAGCAGAACCAACCACTCCAGTTCCTGCACAGTCACAGCCAAAGACAATAACTCTTCGAATATCTAGGTCCAACCCATCAGAGAATGCAGAAACAAAGTTTGAAGAGTTCAAGATCCCAGTCCAAAAGTGGACTACTGTACTTGAAGCAATTCTATATGTAAAACAGAGCCTTGATCACTCCGTTGCTCTTAGATATTCTTGTAGACAAGCATCATGTGGCTCATGTGGGATGAAAATTAATGGCAAGCCTCGCCTTGCTTGTTATATCAAGATCTCTGAACTTGAATCAAATGTTGTTACAGTAGAGCCAATGAACAATTTTCCTATAATAAGAGATTTGGCAGTTGACTTCAAGCAGCTCTTCTCTACCCATAAGAAGATGAAGCCATTCATTGTAAACGAGGAATCAGAGGTGCAGCCTGGCAACAAGGAATTCATCCAGACTCCAAAAGATCTTGAAAAGTTTCTGCAATTCTCGTATTGTATCAAATGTGGTTTATGCAATTCTGCCTGTCCAACGATGGCAACGGACAAGTCGTTTGTTGGACCGCAAGGTCTTGCCCAAGCCTATCGGTACACTGCAGATAATAGAGATCAAGGAAAGAAGGACAGGCTCAAAATAGTTGATCAATCTCATGGAATATGGAGATGTCATTTTGCAGGCTCGTGTAGTAACGTATGTCCGAAGGGAGTTGATCCAGCAATGGCAATACAACTACTCAGAGGATATCTGCTAGGGTTTAGAAAATAGAAATTCTAAGGCTTTTTAGGGTTCTTACTCGAGTTTACCTGATTGTTGATAGCTTCTGCCATAAAATGATTTGAGACGTTCACTTTCACATCGCTTACCCCATCTATCGTCAACAAGTTGTCGTGGACATCTTGAGCAATCTTAAATCCAAATATTGCAGGACAGAAAGGACTTGTCAGATGCAAATCTACTTTAACATCTGGGCCGGCAATGTCGATGTTATCTATTAATTCAAGCTCCATTATTGAGACATTGATCTCTGGATCAACTATTTTTGTCAACTCATCGAAGATCTGTCTTCTCAAATCGGTAGATGCCTGTGCCATAAATTAAAAAAGCGTCTATGCTATATATAACCATTCTATTTCCTAAATTGATGTACAGGTCTAGATTAGACGGAAAGTTAGACGATATCACACTAGAATTTCTTTCATCAATTTCTGATGACTTTGAAATTGCCTCGTATGATATTTTGGGAAGTCAGGCTCATACACTGATGCTTTTAGAAAATAAAATTATCAACAAGAAAGAGACAATAAAAATTTTAAGTGCACTTGAGAAGTTAAAAAAAGTAGATATTTTAAAAAAATCTGAAGCCGAAGATATTCATGAACTCATAGAATCTCTGGTTATAAAGAAAGCAGGAAAGGAAGCTGGAGGAAAGATGCATACGGCAAGATCGAGAAATGACCAAGTGACACTTGATATTAGAATGAAAATTCGTGATGATATCAATATAGTTTGCTTTTGTCTGAATCAAACAATCGAGACTCTCATTGATCTGGCCGAGAAGAACAAACATGTTATAATGCCATTGTATACTCATACACAGCAAGCCCAAGTGGGACTGTTTTCTCACTTTCTTCTTGCATATGTAGATGCGCTCTTTCGGGATCTTGATAGGTTCTATGTGGCATACGGACGAGTTAACGAGTCTCCACTAGGGGCAGGTCCTGTAGGTGGAACCAGTATCCCTATTGATAGACAATCTACTGCTAAGATGCTTGGCTTTAAAGGCCTGGTGGAAAATTCTATTGATGCAACAACTTCTCGTGACTTTGTTGCTGAATATACTGGAAACGCGGCAATATTGATGACAAACCTGAGCCGAATGGCCGAGGACTTTATTATCTGGTCTACATCCGAGTTTTCTTTCATTGAGCTCTCTGATAGATTTACTTCGACTTCTAGCGTTATGCCACAAAAGAAAAACCCAGACGTACTGGAGTTGATTCGCGGAAAGACATCGCAAGTCATAGGATACCAGATGGCAGTATTGTCAAATCTCAAGGGATTGCCCTCTGGATACAACAGGGACTTGCAACAAATCAAGGTCTCAATATGGCCAACATCTAAAATAATAATATCATCACTCTTGGTTGCAAACTCACTTCTTAAGACAATGAAGGTAAATGAAAAGAAACTGCGTCAAGCAATAGATGACGGATATTCAATATCTCTTGATATCGCAGAATCTTTGGTAAGAAAAGGGATTCCTTTCAGGACTGCTCATAAAATTGTAGGCCAACTGGTTCAAATTGCTTCCAATTCAAAAAAATCACTTTCTACACTTTCAGCCAATGAGATAAAAAATGCGATCTCAAGTAATGAAATTGATCAAAGGGAACTGTATAAAATAATCCAGTCAACAACACCTGAATCTTCACTTGAAACTAGGAAATCACAAGGTTCTGCAGGAAAACACGAACAACAACGCATGATTGCTGACAGGAAACGCAAGGTCCAAGCCTACATTGCAGGCACCAATAAAAGGACTAATGAGACAAGAGAAGCTATTGAAGTGTTGAATGGCAAAGTATTGTCATTGATAAAAAAAGGTTAACCCAAGTTACACTTTTCTGGATCTAGTTTTCCATATCATAGTCGGTTATGTGTCATGACGAGCGTCTTCAATATTTGATTTGTTCTTTTTTGTCTTTTTGAATGATTTTTCTATATCCTGTCTTGTTTCTCTTTTTTTGATTTCCATGTTCTTTTCTCGTGGTGGCGTATCCTTGTTTATTAGGTAATTTGTCTATGGTCATACCTAGATTATTAATTGCAACAAGCGATAATTCCACCCATGAAGATATCAGTTCAGCATTCACAAACGAAGCTGCAATAGACTTGTAGAATGTTTTTACTAGTGGATCTGACTCGTGAGTTGATTCCTTTAGGAATGCTTCCTTCATACATTTGCAGTCCCTGCGCAAATCTTTTAGATTTGATAAAGTTTCTTCGTTTATGATTTGATTATGTGTATACCCCATTCTCAATCATCCTCTTTTCAAAAGCTCGTGCCTTGTCATAGACCTCTTTGATAGGCTCCAGTGTTTGCTTTACTCTCTCATTTGTTCTATGTAACGCTTCCTTGAGATCATCAAATTCTGCACCCTTTGGCAATTTTTCTATGGCACCAGATAAATCATTAAGATCTTGTAAATGACTAACAGTAAGATCGTAGTGATAGCCTACAGAATCACAGAGAATGCCTAGTGCATACCATTGTATTTTCACATCAATATCGTTTTCTTCATCACCATACTGACGAAACATATCAGAGTACTTACGTACTTTATCTCCTATGAATTTTATATTCTTTCTATATTCTATAGGATAAAACATCTATTCTTTCTCCCTCAATTCATTTTTGACTCTTTTTGGATCTTCATCTTCTAACCATGTCTTTAGCGCAATCTCTACTAATTGTGACAAATCAACATCTCTATCTATGGCATCCTTTTTTGCTTCCTTCCATACTGTGGGGTCTATCTTGATTGATGTTGTTTCTCTTTTTACAGTTGGATCCAACTTAATTCTCACGGCATCCTTATACTATTAGTATTATTTAAATTTTGTAGTATAGTTGCATGATGGATGTTTTGCTAAATAAAAGTGCGTAATCTAATGGAGTCAACAACCAGATCATTATGGGGAATATTAACAGGTGGTTATACTGTAATTACAAATATTGCAAGATTTTGATTGAACAAAGTTGTGTATTTCACATCATTACCTACTGAAACAACAATCGACTTGAAAGATCCAATGGTACACAACAAGAAAGAATCAAGGTTCAGAGAGGTTGGAAGAAGCTAGAAACTCCAATTCCAGACGAGATGAAGATTCACTATAATTTCGTAAGACCTTACATGGCTTTGCAGAATAGAACACCTGCTCAGAAAATAGGCGTAACTGACAAGAAGACAAAATGGTTAGACTTGTTAGAATTGGCAGTATCTACCAACCGAGGTGAAACAACTAAAGAGAACAACCATTAATGAGACATAGCACAAAAAATGATTTTGTTGATTCAATGGGTGTTCTAAAAGGGTGTTGAAATTCGGGTGTTGTATCACAAATATGCCATGATTAAGGTCTGCAAAATCTGATACCTAATACGAGGATAGTCAATCCTACTACTATGAATACGGCTTCACCAATCCAATATTCCAAAGTTTGCTTGCCAACAGAAGATGTTAAAACACTCAAACCCATTTTCTTGGTTGCATCTTCATACCCAAATGTTGTTACAGTAAAAGCAAGAAAACCAATCA
>JBOGRA010000047.1:0-12158 GCA_050749325.1 Nitrosotalea sp.
GTATCATGCGAGTTGGAAGTCTAAGGTACTGTCGTATTTTTACATGATCTTTTATTCTGCAGGTATGGCAGTGAATAATACCGTAGCTGTATTTGATGCGTTCTTTGGAAAGAAGAATGAATTTTTGCGTACTCCAAAGTTTGGAATAATAAATAAGAATGATGATTGGAGGGACAAAGCCTATGCGCTGCCCTTTACAAAAACAACACTGCTTGAGATATTCTTTGGCGTTTATGGAGTAATAGGAATATTTGTTGCGATCTTTTCAAACAATCCCATTTTTGCTCCAATAATAGGAATTCAAGTTGTAGGGTTTTTCTATATAGCGTATCTTAGCATATCACATTCAACATTTAAAAAAGGCAAATCAAGAAATATGCCTGTTACATCAGGTACTCAAAGGATGGCAAATACATACTACAAGCTTGCAATGGGGGGAATTATGGGACTCATAGTGTTAGGTGTAGTGATGGCTTTTGAGGAATATGGTACCACTATATATCCACTTGATCAATCTAGAGGACTTTTGTCAAGAATTCAGGCCACATCTGATCCACAAACCATTCACAACGATCTAAAAGATATAATGTTACTTCTCCCAAAATCAGGAAACCCTGTATGGATATTTCCTACTGAAGACACAGACTTTGGATTGATGCAAGGAGACCTGCAGACTATGTTAGGAACCGTTGATAAGGTTGCAATCACATCTCCTGACAGTGCCGCATTTCATGCCGGAATGCTAAATATTCATGCACAGGCTTCAGCAATTGCATTCAATCTAATTGATGCCACACCATACATGTATGTGAGTATATCCAACATTCTGTTTGGTTGCATGTGGGTAGCTGTGATAATTGGAATATTTGCAGTGCTTAAGAGAAAAAGAGAACGTCTAAGAGCGTACGACTTGGAAGAAACCTAGGAAATATTTAGCTCGTGCCTTACTTCATCTACCGCTCTGATTCCAAATAGATCGCGAATTTGTTCCATTCTTATTGACTCTTTGACCAGATCATCTCCAAGCTCACTTATCAAAAGTCTGAAGATATCTGTGAATCTAATTTCCCACCTATCAGAGCAATCCATAATCTTTGATATGCTCCACTGTTTTACTTCGAGAGGAAGCGGCATCTTTGATTCCACCTCAATAGATAGTCTGTCAAATAGGTTTACCATGTCTACAGTTTGAGCCACCATTTTTTGTATGTCCTCTAACGTACCATATTTTGATTCTGATCTCATGCGTATATTGGACTGAAACTCCGAAAGGCGGAGCAATCCCATGACTTCCCTTGAGGTGCTCTGTGAGGTCTTGTGGGTTACATCTCTAATCTCATTTAATTGATGAGAGATCTCGTATGTCTTTTTATTAAATTCGGATATGGACGACGAGTTTCTATTGAGCAGTTCTGCAAAGTCTGACATCTTCTCTTCCAGATCCTTTGTCTTGCCTAGAACATTGTCCTTGAAACTACTAAATTCGGCATTTACGTTTCTAATGTCATTGCCTAGCACATCAAGAGAATCTGTTTTCTTTATCAATGAATTAATCTCTGTACTAACGTTTCTAATCTGAGAATCAAGACCCAAGATTGGCTCTGTCTTTGTGACAATTCTTTCAATCTCAGTTTTGATGTTTGATATGCTTTCTTCAAGATGTGTCATTTTTCCAGTTTTTTCGGAGATTTCCTTGGTGCTCTTCTTTACATCTTCAATTTCAGAGCCAATGTTTGATAATGATTCTGCACTACTTGTCACGCTCTTTATTTCTTCACGTATCTTCTCTGTCTTTTCTGACACATGCATTATCATTTTGGTATTGTTTCTAATAGAGTCTAGGCTGTCTGCTAAATTTTGCATGAGCTTATTGGTATCGGGAATACTCTCTTGTTTTTGATGAATCTTGCTAACTTGATCCTGAAGGCGATTTATTTGATCATTGATTTTTTCTATAAGGCTTGAGTGTGCTTTCACCTGACTTATTCCATGGAAAAGTCTTTGTGTATCTTCTTCAAGAATGGTTATCTGTCTTGAACTTTTTTGAATCTGGTCTAGCGAAGAATTAACTCCATCTATCATGCTTTTTAATGAAATTAGTATTTTTTGATTTTCAGTGAAAATTTTTGACATTGTTTTTACTTCTGACGCCAAAACCTTGGTTGCCTCAGAAATTGAACTCATCTTCTTGAGAACATCTGCAGTATGATCTTTGGTTGATCCCTTGCTGTTCTCAGTTCTTTTTGCCTGCTTCACTTTAAATTACAATAACCATAGCCGATAAAAAAGTTCGGTTTTATTTTTCTTCAAAAAATAGCCAGAAATTAGTTGTTGACTAATTCTGGGTCATGTAGTACCTCATGCAAGGTCATCTCTACTAAACCATTAGCAGTCTCAAAGAACTGCCTTGGACAGAACTCACAATTTAACATGTACTACCGTACCATACGGTACTATTAACATAAAGGTAATTTTGGTATTACCAAAAGACAAATCTTACTTTTTTTGAAGTTTAAGTGATGCCGAGTTTATGCAATATCGTAACCCGGTAGGCGCCGGTCCGTCATCAAAAACATGCCCTAGGTGAGAACCGCATTTTTTACACGTGACCTCAGTTCTCATCATGCCATGACTGGTATCAGTCTCCGCTCGTGTGTTTTCTGATATTGTCTCCCAAAAACTAGGCCATCCAGTACCAGAATCAAATTTTGCCTCAGAACTGAACAACTCTGTTTCACAACAAACACATTGGTAAACTCCATTATCTTTGCAATTATTGTATGAACCAGAAAAAGGTGCCTCTGTACCTTTCATTCTACAAATAAAATACTGATCTTGCGTAAGCTTCTTTTTCCATTCCTCCTCTGACATGTCTGATAACAAATCATATCTTTTTTGAATATTAACCTTTAAAGTGACTCGGGTACAGTTTATTAGGTTACAGCCAATCGTCTAGTCTCGAACCCATCTTTAAATTCTACGCGACAAACATCTTCAGAAAGCAGTCAGATACCCCAGGTATAATTCATCATAATCAGTAAACCCGATCATCATTCTGCAAACCATGTTATCTGAACGTGCTTTATAATGTGACCGATTTCTAGAGACTGCATGATTTGATTTATAGAACAATACGTGAAAGGTAAGAATTTTTCACTAAATAGTCGGTCTAGACTACGTTGGGTATTAAATAAAATTTCATGAGAGTTTTGCCTATGGAAGAAATTCTGCATAGGATAGAGTCTGCAGGAATAGATGGCATTAAAAAGACCGATCTCAAGAAAGCATTCGGTAAAGAGTGCGACGACGTACTTGAGAATCTAAGACAAAAAGAAAAAGTTTTCATCGAGAAAAAGGGGGTAGCTTATTTCGTCTGGACTAGGGACAATTACATTTTACATCTGACAGAAAATGATACCAAATTCAAACTCATGCTCAATATGATAATCGGCGTCAGTCATTCTGTCGCAAGGCTAAAAGAGCATACCCAAAACCTCAGAGAAGACATGGAAAGAATCTCTCTCCAAGAAAATTTACCACAAAATGTTAATTTTGAGAACATGTTCAACAAGTGTATCATTGAGGCAGGTACCTCTATAGGCTGGACTCCATTCTCGAAAGTAAGAGAAAAAGTATGCGAGACACAGAATCTATCAAAAGAAAAATTCTACTTGCTTGCAAGTGATCTAGTTGAAAGACACCGTGAGAAATACGAGGTTTCATCTGGAGGCCAAGAAGGTATTATCATTCGTGGAATGGTTCATGGTTTTGTGAGGAATGTCTAATGTATGCATATGGATTAGAGAGCAACCCATATCCCAGTAGTCCAACCCCCACTGAAAAAGATGCAAAGATACTTGGAGGGAAGAGGCATAAAGAAGCAAAATCTGCCATAGTTGAATGTATGAAAGAACTAAATAGAAAAGTACAAGGAAGAGATTCTGCCGATAATGACTTTAGAGTAATAACGGTAATCCAAGATGTAGGTTCTGGAAAGACTCACTTGGCACTACACATAAAAAATTTAAAGGGCCACTATAACGCAGAGTGCTCCTTTGTTGATTTGTCTACCATATCGCCTAAGACCATGTCAAGCATTTACAATGCAATAATCAAAGGATTTGATAATGACTTTTTTGTTCAATTGCGAACAAAATTCCTAGTATACATAAAAGAAAGAGCAGAACAAGGTGACAACTCTGCAAAGAAAGCCATCAACTATACTGTAATAAATAGGCTAACAGGATTGACAATTAAAGAAAAGGTAGAGGACATTATATGTGGGAAAGAACATGTTTCTGCTGAAAATCTAAAGCAATTCCTTGTTCAGAGATTCAATTATTATGAATCTATACTGATAAGAAGTGTTGTAACAAACTCCTTTGAAAATATACAAAATCTTGAAGAACTACTTGGCATGATCTCGGCCATATCGAAATTTGCCCATAGATTTTTAGGAAAAATTACACTTCTCGAAATAGATGAGTTTGATGGAAATAAAGACTCGATAGAATTTGTAAAGGGTATGATAAACTCGCACATTCCTGCATGCACATTGCTTTTAATTTCAACTCCATCAGGATATGCAGAAGTACAGAGCATCAATCCGTCTGTTTTTGATAGACTTGAGAAGGCAAACTATAAGATTGATCTGGCAGGCTCAAACTCTAAAGATGAACTTGCAGAAATTGCCGTTGAATACATAAAACACAGTGACAAACACAACAAGCTTGGCTCCAAGTCAGAGGAAGAACTGATCGATAAAATCCAAGCACTTTACGAGGAATTTCCAGAATTTAGAAGTGTTAGATCTATTATCAACATCTTGTATCATGCAATGGAAAAATCTGAAGAGTCAGGTCTTGATAAAATTGATGAAAATATGATTGATGACGCGATAAAACAAACGTATCCTGGACTAAAAGTGCGAGGAAGCATAATGGACGTGCCAATATCTGACTTTATTGCAATAAGAAAAATCTGTAACGAGTCATCTTCAGAAAAAAATCTCAAAGAGGCAGTGCGTAACTTGACAAATCTTGTACATGAAATGGGAGGTATATGTAAACTTGAGAAACAGAATCTGGCCCTGGATGTGGTGTATCAGGACTCGTTTGGAGCCAAAGTAGGGGTGGCCATAGTAACAAACTCAAACAATGCATACAATTTGGATCAAATCTCTAATATATCAAAATCGGCAGTTGTGGATAAATTGGTAATCTTGACTAGCCAGAGAATCCATAGTCCTTACAATGCAACAGTGGTAAATGTAGACAAGTCAAAGATGATTGATTTGATTTACTTTAACAACAAGTACAACGGTAAGAAAATTGCCGAATCTGACAACGAACGAGTAGAAATACTGGCAAAAACTCTGTGTATAATCTGAATATCTCGTATGTATTTTTAAAATAAGGCCTTGTCACTCTCTAGCATATGGAAGACAATGAGCTGGAAGAACTTTTGGCCCAACGACACAAGGATGTCACACTTTATGATTTTGATGGCAAAAAGGTACCATGTATCATAATGGAAGAGAAAAGATTTGATGATATAATGAAGGTTGTAGCTGGTAAACCCATTTCGGTTGAAACCAATCTTAACATATTGCAGGATGGCTTGGGTCATGTGTTTGTCAGGATGACGCTGACCTTCTCTCAAGGGGAAATTGAAGAAAAGGTATTGCTGTATGCAAACGAGTCTCTTGAGTTCTTTGAGGCATTGACTGATACATGCATATTGGCCATATCTTCACCTCATTCAGAATATGGTCGCTCTAATGTATTTATGATACAACTTCCTAAACCGGAAAGAACAGCAGATGCTTTGGAAATAATTAAAAAAGGGCTTAGGACGTAAATGCGGTTGCCGGGATTTGAACCCGGGTCGCGGAATTGGCAATCCCGCATATTAACCAAGCTGTACTACAACCGCTTAATCGATTTAGAATTTTTGAGTCTATTAAAGGGTACTGTTTGGAAACATAATTTTTTAACATCTGAATACTAAGGAAGATCATGAATTCTCAACTTGAAGAAAAAGTGAATCAAAAAATAAAAGAAGTAACTGGAAAATCAGATGAAATCTTCAAGATAATAAATTCACTGGACAAACTCAGGACCGATTCAGACTCTTTTGCCTATGGGATTGCTATCGGTAGATTGTACAATTCATTTTATTATCAATGCAGAAGAATACTCAAACGCAATCCTACTAGTGAAGAGTTTTCCGAATTCGTTGAAATGCTTGGTAAAAAACAAAAAGAAATTCTTGACGCGCTAAGACTTGACTGAAACTGGTTTTAAAGAAATTACTTTGACTGATGGGGTTATTGGCAACTTTACAGATGCATTACGCATTGCCTTCTTTGCTATCTCGAGATGCTCTTTTTTGACAAATGCTTCCATAAGTACCTGACCTCTATTAATGCGAGCAGCCAAACTGACAGCCTTGCCAAAAGCTCCTCTCATTCCTTCCTGAAGCCTGTCTGCACCTGCCGTAGCAATCATCTTGTTCTCTCTTAGCAATATGTGAGGATAAATTCTAAGACTGGAGAAATATCCTGTTTCTCCTGCTTCCTGTTCGATGGTTTTATTTGCAGCCAATCTTGCTGACTCAATTGCCATGTGTCTTATCTGTATTTTTTCATTGGAACATAGCTGAACACAATAATCATAATCTGCCTCCTTTTTTCCCCCGCCGGAAAACTTGGCAATTTTTATCTGAGGTTTACCCTTGATGAACTCTTTCCTTGTATAGGGTTGACCATTGCCAGTTCGGTAATTTGCTCCGTGCATAAGAACACTTTTTCATGTTTGTTTGGGCCCATATTTTAACCGTGAGATCATTTGATTGTCGTGTTTGCTCATAAAACCCATTTTTTGTTAGATATCTCAAATTAAAGCAAAATATTACGTAATGTTATATTGTGATCTAACACATTGAATCTTTAATGTCTGAGTTAGAATCAAGGGTAAAAGGAGTACTGGTTAAAGATCATGTCCTAGTCTTGGACAAAAATATGCAACATAGTCTAGAACAAAAGGGATTTGGGGAGACCATGAAAAATAAATTCTTTCTCAAGCCATTTGAATCTCTATACCTGTTGTATATGGATAAGCTGCAACTCCTCAAAGGTAAACAATCAGTACGCTTTGATCATCTCATGGATGAATGTATCAAACAAGACACTGAATCTTTTACAAAATTTCTGATTTACAGAGACCTGCGAACCAAAGGATATATTGCAAAAGATGGTTTTGGATTTGGCTCTGATTTTCGGGTCTATGAAAGAGGACAATTTGGAGAAAAGGGAGCCAAGTATGTCGTGTTTGGTCTTACGGAAGGAAGAAGGCAAAAGATTGGTATACTACAAAAACAGATAGAGCAAATTGTTACAATGGGTAAAGAGCCCGTACTTGCTGTAATTGAGAGACGAGGGGAAGTAATCTACTACAAGATTTCAAAGATCCAGTTTCATCAAAACAAAGACCACCCTGGATTTTCGAGCATAGAATTTTAATTTTAAATATAGTGCACCTTCTATATTACAATGAAATGGATTTCAAAGAGATTTACTGCTTTAACTGTAAGAAAAGCTTGGGCAGATACAGTGACAAATATTTTACAGATCAAAGAATGGGGGAGATCATAAAGGCAAATCACTCTACCCATGTATATGAAGGGCATTCAATTGTTGTAAGGCGAATAACTACCTGAAGAGTGTGTCAACTCTTATTCAAATTATTTTGTCTGAATTTTTGATCTTTCCACATTATGTATGAATTCATAGTAACTATTTTATATCTGAAACAGATCGTCAGATCCGTTGAGATTTTTCATTTTTCTAGTTCTAGGTTTGCTCTTGTCTGTGGGAGCGATGCAATTGGCACATGCAGATAGTAATATAACAATCTCTGATCCTACAATGGTGGATACCACTGGACACACACTTTCAAGTTTTGTTACGGGCCAAGAGATTGGTGTCCAATCTGTCCTGACTAACCATGGAACAACAGATCAAAAGTTCGCTTATCTTGTTCAGGTAATGGATAGTTCTGGCGGTGTAGACTATTTTCAGGCATTTTCAGCTTCTATGCTAAGTAGCCAATCCTTTAACGCAACACAAGTGTGGATTCCAAAGGATCCTGGTACGTACACTGTCCAAGTATTTGTCTGGGATAGTCTTGCCTCAGCTATTCCGCTAACAAATGTTGTTGAAAAACAAATCACCATAGAAAGCTAAAATACGCAATGCCGAGGAATATGCATTTAAATCTTAAGTAGAATTCTGTAGTTCAAATTCTTCGCATTATTTAATTAAAATAAATTTTTTGGTCTGGTAATGCCTGACAAGTCATGTAGAACATGTGGTGGTGAACTCCTGATACATTTCCAATGTACAGAATGTAGAAAAGCTATCCAAAAAATATGTACAACTTGCAATGCTCTTACACATAAGCAATTTCATCACCAATGTAACAAGCACGAACCAATTCTAAACGTGCAAGGCAAACATGTACTAGAAATAGTTCAAAAGAAGACATCTTTCAAGCAAGTTACTCATTTGGTTCATTCAGTAGCCATAACTTTTGGCATTATGGGCTTTTTCATACTTGGTTTTACAGTGGCGGCATATTTTGACATGTTTCAGAATCCATTTTCCAGCGCTGAAACGGTAAAATCTGGTAATTTCATTGTCCCTCAAGTGCATTATGCTTCAACCATGTCTGATTCTTTACAGGACTGTCTTGCATATGGTAGTGGAGAGTCAGTCACAGTAACATGCCCTACACAATATGGATATGTGTATAATGCGATACTAGATATGCCAAAGGACCTTGCAAGCAAATTTACAGACTCTGTTTTTTCTATAAGGGGGGTTTCTCTCATTGAACAATCTGATGGTTCTGTTGTGCTACAGTATCAAAATAGCAACTACTTGACAAGCTTTTTTGCAATCTAGCCGACAAGACAAATCTCACAGTCACAAGAAACCTTGCTATCTTCCTTGGCAAGACACTTTGAATGCTGTCCGGCCTGGCATTGAACGCATATCAAGTCCGTATTCTCTAGATCCGAGTACTTTTTTCCTCCGTCAAATCCAAACCCTCCATCTCTTGGCCCTACCATGACTCCTTATACCACAGCATGTATTTTAGATCTCGTAAATCAATAGAAAAGAAATTCTATATCCTTTATCGTATTGGCATTAAAAAATCAAATTTTATGCTCCCGCCGGGAACCTGCATCCGTAGTACAGTCCTCCTCCTCCGGTTTCTTGGAGGAAGTCATGATATTTCTTATCACAACCAACACGGATAAACTTTTTGTAACCTTGATTCATTTTGGAAAAATTTCAAGCCTTTTCAAAAGCTGTTCACGGGATTCGAAACTGAGGTTTGGTGCTGGAGAAGCGATATAAAGCTTAAGTTCGGTGCGGTGGAAAATTTATTTCGTGAGAGGTTATGCATTGCTTGTTAAGATCGCTAGAGAAACCTTATATCGATCATAGTATCGTAATACAATAGAGTCAACGATGAATACAGTCAAAGTATCGAAGAAATATCAGGTCGTCATACCAGAAAACCTTCGCCATGAAGCACACATCAGGCCCGGGGACAAGATGATGGTTATAGCCAAGCACGGAATCCTACAATATGTTCCGATACGTCCGATAAAGGAAACCAAGGGCATGATTCGAGGGCTTGATGTGACCGATCTTCGTGACAAGACAGATAGGTCATGATAAGTGTAGACAGCTATGGTTGGATCGAGCGATTCACTAATGGTTCGAAAGCCAAACAGTACAACCAAATCATAGAGAGGACCAAGCCTCACGAACTCGTCACATCAGTGGTTGTTTTGTATGAAGTGTATAAGAAGGTGAAAAAGGTGAAGGGCGAAGAGGTGGCACTCGAAGCAGTTGCAGCCCTACACCAGACTGAAGTTGTGCCTGTGGACCAAACACTTGCACTAGAAGCCGCCGATTACAGTCTGGAGCATAATCTTCACTTCTCAGATTCGTTAGTTTATGCCACTGCACGGAAATATTCTGCAAAACTGTACACAAGCGATGTGGACCTTAAGGGACTTGAAGGGATCAAGTTAGTCTAACCACCAGCAAATGTCACAAGCATATGAGGATGCGGTCTCCGGTATGCAGCCCCGAACGGGTCAAGTCCGCCTCAAAAATTTGATTTTGATGGAGGAAAATGAAGAGCTAAACCAGAATGCACACAATCGTAGCTCAAAGTCAATCAAACCCATTAAATCAAGATTTTACTTTGCTATTTCATGCCAACATGTAAAGAATGCAATCTAGTGTTTTATTCCCAAGAGGGATTTCAAGTACACCTTGAACGAGCTCACAAGGCGCCTAATCCAGATGCCCCGGACTCGCTTGCTGGGGCATAAACTATATTTTCATTTGTTAAAGCAGTAAACAAAGAAAAGCCGCAGATGAGATCAAAAAAGGTGTAAACGCGATCTGTCAAGGGCTCAAGGTACGCAGAGATCTCATACCTAGCCTCGGTCTCTACAAATTCTAACCTTCAGTTGGTTATCCAATGGCAACGATAGTTGCTGGCTAAAATCATCCTAAATTTTTTGTTCTGCTTATATTATGCCAGTACCATTTTCTAACATGGCAAAAATTACAATCGAAGCCACTGAAAACGGACCTTATGTGGTAAAAGCAGATGGGAAAACAGTAGCTGCCCTGTGCAGGTGTGGTGCATCCAACAATAAACCAAACTGTGATGGATCCCATGCAAAGATAGGATTCAAAGCAGAGGCATCCAAATTAGAGGTTTAATCCTCGATTTTCTCATATTTGTTTTCATCAACCGTAACTTTACAGTCTTTTCGAATACACGGTTTCAACCTCAACTATCCAGTGTCGAAATAATAGTTGGGTCTCAACAGACTTGGACTGAGCTTTGTAGAGTTATGCGTTCTTGCTTGTGCTTGTTGTGTACAGGCAAGGTATGCAAGCTCGGGCAAGGTGGGATTTTACATGCGGTCTACCTTTGAAGGCATCTTCAAGGAATATTATTCAAAATGTTACATCTCTGTAATCTTCTCGTCTTTGAGGTCAAAGGGCTTTGCGGTAAAGTATGTCAAGAAGACTCTGCGGATATATCCAAAGACCTACGAGGATCTTATGGCAAGATACGGGGAACAGTTCAAGAAGCTGGAGGCCTGGCTTGACAACCTTGAAGAAAAGAAAGTAGATCTAGTCTCCAGAGCACTTGAGGGCCTTGAATCAGATTCACAGGATTGATCACTTTTCTGTTCCCTTTCCGTCCTTAAATTGTCTGCAAATATTTTGGTACCATGACGGCAATCGGTCTTGATATCGGAACAGGCTTTGTCAAGTGCGTCTCAGATTCAGGGAGGATAAAGTTTCCATCTCTTTGTGCATATAGGCAGCACTCTGTATGGGAGGACAGGAAAGGAAGGATCGAGGCAGTAGGAGACGAGGCAGTAAAACTTGCAAGGTATCCAGATTCCGTGGTGATAAGGCCTGTAATGCAAGGCAGACCAATACACGAGCGAGGCTTTGAAGAGCTGGTCAAAATGGCCGTAGACCTTGTACTGCAAAATAGCGATGCGATGGGAAAAGAGGCCGAGCTTGCAAGGTCCTGCATGGCAATAGGCCTTCCGTACGAGGCAAGACCGCACGCAACAGGCATCCAGAAGATGGTCACAAGGTTGTTTCATCCAAAGAGATGCGATATCGTACCTCAGGTGCTTGGCACCCTGATCGATGTTGACCTGTCCTCTGCAATTATAGTAAGCATAGGCCAGGGCACGACCGAGATTGTTGCGTTTGAAGAATATTCTGCTATCAGGGGAACATCGGTCCACCATGCGGTAAATGACATCAGCTCAAGGCTTGGAAATTGCAAGACTGCCTATCTTGATGAGAGCATCTTTTCAGATCCAAAAGTAGGTTCCCTTGTAGAAATGCTTGCCGATTCAATAATTGATGACCTAAACGGGATGCGCCAGGACCTCGAAGATCTGCAACTGGTGTTCTCAGGCGGAGGCATAATGATTCCCAAACTGAAAGATGCCATAGAATCAAGACTCTCGCACGATATCATTATACCAAATGATCCGGTAATGTCAAACGCGCTTGGCCTGTTCAAACT
>JBOGRA010000048.1:0-12079 GCA_050749325.1 Nitrosotalea sp.
TCCATGACTATGCGTATCTTTTCTTCTGCTGAACGTCTGCTTCTGGTTACCATGGGTTGGTACCTCCATTATTATTCAAAAACTCTATGTTAGCAAGTGTTCTCCTTGTAGCGGGGTCCGCACCAAAACCAGTCAAAAAATCAAAAATCTAACATATGTCTAACTCATTGACTTGTGTATTTTCATGTATTTCATGTTGATGAATTCAACTATATTTTGTATTGTGTAATGTATGTGAGATAATCCGAGATTTAGATGCCGTCTTCACAAAATCTTTGTTTTGATGGCCCCATACTATAAATAAAATAAAGGAACGGAGAATCTCATGAGCTGCATTTTCTGTGATATAATTGCAGGAAAAAAAAATGCGTATATTATCTATGAAGACAAAATGCATGTTGTCATAATGGACAAATACCCCATCCATCTTGGTCACTCACTTGTAATTCCAAGGGACCATCATGAAAAAATACTTGACATGTCAACAGAGGAGATATCGTCTTTATTTGCCAAAGTTCCGCGGGTGGCAAAAGCCATATTGAAAGCAACAGAAGCTGATGGCTTTAACATTGGCCAAAATAATGGTAGGGCGGCAAATCAGATAATTCCACACGTTCATGTACATATTATACCAAGATATGAAAAAATGAGCAACCCGTGGAAACGAAGAATGATTGCAAATGACGAAGAGCTAGAAAAATTATCTAATAAAATTAAAGATTTTATAAAATCAGACTAGTTTCGTTATGATTGATTCTATGTCTGCTTTAGTTAGGCCAACATGTTTTTTTGCATCTTTTCTATCGATTATCTTTCCTTTTTCGAAAGAAATCATTGTGGGAACTGCCTGAATATCGAATCTATCCCACAGTGGATTTTCATCTTCGTCTACTAGAGCTCCAATTTTTTCAGCATTGTTGACATTCGTACTTTCGAAGAGAGGCTTAAAATTTGTGCAATAAGGGCACCAGCTGGCATAAAAAAGAACAAGCACATTTTTATCGTTACCCAATACCTTTGAATCAAATTCTTCTGGTGTTACATGTTCCATGTCTGGAATTGAAAATGTAAATTATTTAGAGTTTTAGGAGCATCCTTTGAAGCAGGTTTGTCTATTTTGATAACACAATCAAATGTTAATTTATCATTCGTAAAGAAAAAGCAATGAGTTCCCCAACAAAGGAAAACCCGCAAAAAATGATGATAGGAGGGAATCTGGTAGCAAAAGAACTTGATGAACTGAGCATAGCAGAGCGTGAGCTTCAAGAGAAAGAGAAGCATCTCAACCATCTTACATCTGAATCCATAGAAAAATTAAGAGAGGTATCAAAGATTAACCAAGATCTGCAGAATAGGGTGAGATCATTGCAGGATCTAAGCATGTCAGTAAATACTAAAAATGATGAGCTGAAAAGAGCCAACCACGAACTTGAAAAGCAGAAGAATTACAACCATCAAATAAGTTTAGAACTCAAGGTTAAACTAGAAAAAGTTCTCGAAAAAGAAAAGGAACTATCACTGCAACGTAATTTTCTGGCAAGCCAATTGGAAGCAGCAACAAATGATCTAGTCAAGGCAGAGAAGTTTGCCGTAGTGGGTGAACTTGCGGCAAGACTGGCTCATGACTTGAGAAATCCCCTCTCTGTTATCAAAAACACGATGGACATAATGTCTGCCAAACCTAATATGAGAATTGAGGAACGACTGTCATACGCTGCAAGATTTCAGAGAGCAGTTCAACGTATGTCACACCAGATTGATGACGTTTTAGACTTTGTGAAAAAAACTGATTTGGTATTGCAGACAACAACGCTGTTTTCAATTATGGAAAGTGCGATTAGCGGACTAGTTATTCCGTCAAATGTGAGAATAAGTAACCTACCGCAAGACATACAACTAAATTGTGAATCAAGAAAACTAGAAGCCGTATTTTCTAATCTGATAATGAATTCAATACAAGCTATGGATGATAATGGTGAGATAAAGATACGAGTAAGCGATCTTGGTTCCAGTATGAAAATAGAATTTGAGGATACTGGACATGGCATACCTTCCAATATTATTTCCAAACTGTTTGAACCATTATTTACAACAAAACTTACGGGAACAGGACTAGGACTTTCAATATGTAAAAGCATCATAGAGCAACACGGTGGTACAATTACAGTAAAATCACCACCTACCGTTTTTACAATAAATCTTCCAAAACATATGGTCACGAACGGACAAATTCGTTAAAGATAGTTGTAGGATAGCTTGTCAGTCCCGTACAAGCTACTATATTTTATAAATCAGTACTTTACCCAATCATGGAAATAGGAAGCCAATTACAAACAAACAGGGTTCATTCAAGCATGAATGTCATAGTAATAGATGATGATGCAGATGTGCGAGACCTCTTTGTAGAATTACTCAAAATGAATGAGATTAATATTTTGGGAATTGGCTCCAACGGCAAAGATGCGCTGGAATTGTATAAACTTCATAATCCAGACATTGCATTTATTGATTTTATCATGCCTGAATATGATGGGCTCTATGGTGCAGAGAAGATTAAAGAGTTTGATCCTCATGCAAAAATAGTTTTGGTGTCTGGGTCATATATTGAGAAAGGAAGATTGGATGATTTGGTTAGCGCCATTCTTAAGAAACCAATCGAGATTAATGACGTGGTCAGCACAATTAACAAGATGATCTGCACAATGAATATGAAATGAGAATGTGTTTACTGACTGATTCGCATCTTGATAACACAAACGGGTTCTTTTAAGTTGTCGTCACCTCGTTCATCGTGTTAATCCTCGTCACCTTTGTGGCGTTCTGAATTAGCGTAATCCACTTGTTATTGCCTTCAACACTTATTCCTGCTACCTCGGAAGGAGTCTTGCCATCCAAAGCCATGTGTGGTCGTATGTAGTTATGATAAATCGGTAATCCCATTATCAAGGGAGAGTCCATTTTCTTTACCCCTCTTACTACTTTTTCCCTGTCTCTTATCTCTCCATTCAATCGCTCCATTTTGTTATTGTTCATATCGTTCTTGAAGTGTATATGTTGGATATGTTCAGTCTTTGGACCTTTGTTTGTCCAAAACTCCTTTTGGTAAGCCTGATGAAAATTCCTTGCACCGTCAGTAATGAAAACAGCTGGCTTTTTGCCTATTGTCAAAGAAATCGATTGGAATTACCTGAAAGGGCTTTTATAAATAGAACCATGGATAAAGCCTCCGAATTAATTCAATATGAAATTGAGAAAGTTGAGGGTGAGTGCCGACCCTTAACAGGGATAGAAGGTGACGACAACTTAAAAGAACCCACAAACGAGATGTTTATCTACTTAGAGTTGCAGAATTTTATAATTTCAATTATTGGTTTGGATTGTATCTCAAAAATGCGCCTATCTTTCCTATGCTTGATAACATTGCCCCATGTTCAGTAGTGCCAGATATCACCTCTATTTTTGTGCCTGCTTCATTAGAAAGCAAAGAAAGGTAATCCACAATGTCTCTTTCTGATGATTCAAGATCCATGCTCTTGCAGCTGGGACACGGTTTGCTCAAGAGTTCCTGGATTTTAGGAATCACCTTTGGTCTTTCTAGGATTTCTGACTGTACATGTTGGCATCTTTTACATGTGATGTCAATCTTGCGCAAGTTGGTATCGTCAGTTATTAGTATCATGTCTACTACATTTCTTTTGAGAAGGTCTATTATCTCGTTTAAACCATAAGTGGCAAGACCTTTTGTATTATGTATGTCATAGAATAATTTGTCTACCAGCCTCTTTTCTTCGACCATCCTAAAATCGGTTAGTACGTCCTGTGCTCTTGAAAAAGCTTCTCTGACACCTTCGGCACCAGCGTATGAAGTGTCTAGAGTGGCAGTGATCATGTTCTGAAGTCTATATTCCAAATATTCTTCTTTTATGAAATTCTCTTTAGTGGGACCGGGCCCTGAGACGATAAGTCCTTTTATTGGATAGATATCAATAAAATATTCCTTTGTTGTGTGCGCAACTCTGTTATAGTAATCATTAAGCTCCATCTCTCTTAGCCTTTCAAATCTCCTTGCAGACTGACCTCCTTGCCTGTGTTTGCCTGCCACACCTGAGGATGTTTCAGACAACACATCCAGTCTATCCCCTCGTAACAGGCCCCACCCTGCATCTTTTGCATCAATTGCAAGAAATCCTATCATGTTTTCTTCTCTGAGCATATCTTTTAGAATGTCAACATGAAAATGATCATCACATCTGTAAAGAAATGTCTGGAGCTCTTTTGGGGGTTCTATCTCGTACATTTTTATCACTTCGCTTCCAATGGGGCCTCCACCTTCTGGTGGTAATGCACCACAAAACATTACAAGTCCGTTATCTGGAGTTTTTTTGTATAGTTTCAACCGCTGGATTACTCTTGACAATGCATCAACAACATGAGTACGAGTAAGATCTGATTTTATGTTGTCTGCAGTTCCTTGCTCTTCTCTTAATCCATTTATGATTTCATGAAGAGCTTTTTTTGGTGGTGCATAAAGAGAGATTAGCTCAGTCCCACGTCCACTTTTATCCGATAGTTCTTCTAACATCTTTCGCAGTCGGTATAATTTTACAGAATCTTGTTTTTCGATTTTTGGCTTGACCATGATATTAATTCCTAGGTTATGCTAGATGTTATCAAGCACTTGCTTGAAAACAGAGAAGGGCTGTGCACCTACCACTTTGGTAATTGTTTTATCATTGAATATGATAAATGACGGTGTCCCGTCAATGCCAATCTCTTGGCCGAATTTTTGGTTCTCTAGTACCTTATTTTCATATTTTTTATCACTTACGCATTTGTCAAACTGATTCAAATCAAGGCCAACATTTGTTGCAAACTTGTCAAGAGATTTTTGGTTCACCCATCCAGTCCTTTCGCCGCCCCAATTGTTGTACAATTCGTCATGATACTGCCAGAACTTGTTCTGGTCGTTAGCACAATATGCCGCTTCTGCAGCTAGTATCGAGTCAGGGCCATTTAATGGAAAGTCTCGAAACACAAAATTTACTTTTCCGGTATTGACGTATTCCTGAATTAGTTGATCTTTGGTGTTTTGATGAAATAGGTGACAATAAGTACACTGATAATCGCCCCACTCTACAATGGTAATCTTTGCATTAGGATCACCAAGCATGGGAGAGCCATTTTCAGTTAGTGTTTGAGCTGATAGTGTGTTGGATGAGTTTGATTGTTGTTGCTGGATTGACTGGGTTCCAATCAATGTCTGAGTTGATGATACGCTGGAAGCGTTTTCGTGAGGATAAAATAAGTATATCGATGCGGCAACAATTGCAATTCCAATTGGCATGATAACGTGGTATTTTTTCACAATTTCGCTGGATTTTATGTCAATATTAGGATTTGTCAGAATTCGTCTAATGCTATTTTGCTTTCTAGTGGTACTAAGTGCAGATATAGTTAGCTACAACATATTGTTTCATGATGTCAAATATTCTTTTTTCAAAGGACGTCATAGCATGTGAACAAAAAAGTCTCTATGTATCTTGATTTGGAGTCAGGACAATTGCTGGCTCGGGTTTTCTGATGCTAATTTCTGCTTTGCTAATTCGACTCTTGTACACCTTGAATCGTTTTCCACCGTCCGACATTTCCCATTTTTCAACCCTGACAAGCGTAATCTCTTCCAAATCTGCAATTTTCTTGTATACTGAACTTAACGGAATACGATGTTTTTCAGATAATTCCATCGCAGTCTTTCCTTTTTTTATAATTGAAAATAATATTGTCCTAGATTGGGCATCAGCTAAAGCTTCCAAAACTTTTTGGTTTATATCGTATTTTTTCAATTGTGCAAACGACATTTTCTTCTTCAATATTTTTTGAATTAGGTCGGCCTAACTATTTAAACCAAATGTAAGGTATTCTAAGCTCTTAGAATAGGTTCCTTGTTTAAATAAAGTTAGATTGTATCCTAATTGACTAGATTAGTTGTTAGCCGCTACTGTGTTTGTATATCATAACAAAATGAGCATTTGGTGTTAATGATACTGTAAACATATGTAGTCAAGTTAAATTTTAATTTACATAGGGCTTAAATCGATGTTTTTGTGTTAAACCTTAGCGGTTGAATGGGAGGTTTTTAAGATACATCAGGTAACATGCATTACGCTCTTTGTAATAATAATGCTTAGTAGTTTTTTCTCTTTACCTTATGTGATAAAACCTGCAAATGCGATGCAGGGACTTATTCCACAACTTGAACCTGTTGGACATACTTCATCGAATCCAAATTTGTATGTATCTGCAGAAAATCCTTTGTTCAAAAATTATTTTGCAGGCCCCATGGTCATAGAAGTAATTGTGTCTGATCCAAACATTAGTCGACTGGATCAGGTGTACGGCGAGCCTGTGGTAACTGTCAACGGCAAGAGACTACGAATGGCACAGGGTACTGATGGTAACTGGTATGGTTATTTTGCCGATAGAAACCAAGCAATGGCTGCTGCCAACACTGCGGTTCTAAGTGGTAAGGGTCTCAACTTTGGAGGATTCTGTAGTTCGTCTAGCACTTTGAGTCCAAAGTCTGGCGTAGGATACTCCCAAACTACTGGTTTCACAATTGCCAGAGGTGGATTTGATTCAGTTAATCACACCAATAACCTTGCACTTCCAAATCTAGTTACCCTTACTTCATCCGGTCTTCCTGTTTGTTCTAATGCTCCAGGTACACTTACAGGAGACAAAATGGAGCACGTGATTAGAGAAAATAAAACACTAAACATGAATGTTAATGGATTTAGTGCAAATGATATCTATGAAGAGATCTGGCCAGTGATACAACTATATGATTTCTCAGCAATCCCTACTCCAATAACAGTTGATTATCAAGCAGCAGGTGGAGATCAAATAGTCAATCTGATTTTCGATAGAATTCCATCAAATCTTATTCATGTTTATGCAGATAGACCGGACTTCCCTCAAGGTGCACAAGTTCAAGGTGATCTAGTTGACCCGCAACTTAACATAGACCCAACCGATGTAGATTCCTGGACATGGGGAACTTCGCCTACTAATAATACATTATATTATATGGCTTTTGATCAAAATGGAAGACCTGACGCAGATGGTACACTGGCCATGCAAAACCTGATTGGCAATTTGACTACGTTCATGTTTAATCATAACGGGAGATTATTGGAAGATGCATCTCCACAAGGCGTAGTTGTGGGAAAGTTACAAAGTAACGGTATCCAAACACTGTTTCCAGATAACACTCTTCCTAAACCTTATACTGGATTGTTGCGTACTGAATCAATCAGTGCTTTATCGATTCCTATCACCGGTTGTGAATTGGAACCAAACGCAGGAATTTTTAGCAGTTATGACAATGGTGGAATTTCAGATATTGTAATATTGGATAAAGCTCCAAGAGATAAATCATTTACTATAACGTATAATGATGTTTCATATAGCATAATTGTGAAATTCCATGATGCAAAATTAACTATGGGATGGTAACTGTCGATTAAATTAATTTCATTCCATAGAATCCAACAAGATCAAAACTGTGACTGAATCCTCATGTTACAATTCTAGATATCTGATTTTCTTTTTTTGCAATCTTTATTTCTCGCGCTATTCGGCGCCCCATGCTCATGGATTCATTGTATGAGAAGCTTGAATATGGTGAACCGTCAATGTAAAGATTGGTACCGGCCACTATTCTTGCTGAAAACTCAAAGGTAGTGAATTTACTATTCTCATCATAGATCCCTTCTAAACAAAATGGCCCATTCATTCCTGGAGGTACAAGTCTTTTCGCTGCTTCTACAAACCTTTCCCCCATGGAATAGACCTCATCTAAAAGGGATTCACGTAAAACTAGCGGGCTGTTTCCAACCACATTGAAAGAAGGTATTTTGTCTATATCTGCCTGCTGTGGAGCAGGAATTCTTCCTAGGCCATCTATGTCAGATTCATATCTTCTATCGACGCCAAAAAATTCTAAACTGTCTGATACTGGAGAATAGAAATATTGGAGGTATGCTGAAACACCAAAAGCATATTCCTGTAAGTATAGATCACTGTCTCCTTTAATTAGTCCTTGATCTACGAGCTTGTCTCTTTTTCTTTTATAATCTTTCTCGCTTGTAGTTAAAAAATATCCTTTGCCACCAGCTGCTCCATGTCTTTTAGCTATGACTAGACCATTAATTTCCTTAGGATCGGAAAGAGACTTTGGAATGTATAGTTTTGATTCCAGCATTAGTTTTTCTTTCATCTTTCTGTCAGACTCCCATCTTAGAATCCATTTATTTCCAAATATTGGAATTTTAATTGATTCTATTTCAGACGGTTCCATTTGTGAGATCAAAGTTCCGTGTGGTATGATGATGGATTTTTTTTCTTCAAGTTTGGAGATGCAGCGCTGCTCTAATATTTCCTTAAAAGAGTCTACTAGTATTAATTCATCTATGAATGAAAAACGTCGATATAGCTTCTCTCGCTTCTTTTCACAAACTAAAAGTGTTGTAAATCCTTCGTCTTTTGCACCTTTTAGTAATTGCAGTGCACAATGAGAGCCTAATGTTGCTATGGATGTCATCTGATGCCTTCCATGTAATGATGGTATTTATGAAAGTTCCATGTTGCTGCTTGAAACAAAGGCAAAAACATCATCTATTAATTCCATTGATAGGCTCGTTCTGTATTCTTGAGGGATATTTTTTAGAATAAAATCAATCACGGATTGATGTTCGTCAATTTTACCATCTTGCATTCTTATTGAATAGAGGGCTATTGCCTGGGAGATTAAAACTGTCATCTTCTCTCTGTTCGTTAGAGTCATAGGGCAATAAGCCACAGGTTTCCAATTTGAGCCTTGTGATAAATAATGAAACGAGCCACCTCGTTTCAGAATTCTGGGCTAAAATCTAGGGAGAGTCTATTGCAGATAGAAATTTGCTAATTGGCTTTTGATATGCAAACTCAATCTAGGTTTTCTTTAATCAAATCCGCTTTTTTTTATTGCCAATCCTACAAGAGATTTCTTTATTGTGTCATCTTGAATCGTGACTAACAGTCCACTTCTTGTAGATCTTAGAACTCTACTCATGCTCAACAACCTCTGTGCTTGATTCCACTATTTTCTTAATTTAGAGAATTTACATAATTATTATTTATATATAAGCACTATATTTGTAGGCTGCCATGCACCATTTTGATAATACAGATATCTAATAGATACATAATAGTGGTGAAAGTTTTGATTTATTCTCCCAAAATAGATAAGTAGTACTTATTTCATATACGTTTTGTTGGCTAGACAAGAGTCTACGTTTGGTGAAGCATCTATTGATGCTGGTTATCTGGAGAAACTTTTGAAGGTTGAAAAGGAGTCTAAGATTGTTACCAGGTTAACTAATGTGTTGTCAGTTCTTTCAAAAACAGATGCTTTGACAATTTTCTCAATTGCAAAAAATGGCCTAGAATCAGAGCTTGAAACTCCACAAAAAATCGGGTTAACAAAAAAACAATATTACACTAGACTCAAACAGTTATCTGAACTTGGGTTATTAAGCAAAAGTAAAAACAAGTATGTTCATACTGAGTTGGGGAATATCGTTTATGAAAAACATGTTGTAGGTCTCCTAAACAATATGAGGATTTCAAAAGAACTGGAAATGATTGATCTCTTGAAGCAAACTTCAAAGTTTAAACCAGAAGAAATTTCTAACTTTGTTTCAAAATTAAATCCAGAGTTGGCTGTACATGAAAATCTCGGTGCCAGTAGAAACCAATTTGAATTAATACCTGCTTTTGATTCTATGGTAAGAAAGATTTTGGAACTGGTTGACTTTGCAGAAACCGAGATACTTCTGGTAAGCAGATTTCCGGACGAACGCATTATTAACGCAATATTGAAAAAAACTTCGATGGGTATTAACACAAAAGTTATTTCTGACATAAATATGGTTGCTGGTTATTTTGAATCCGAGAAAGATAAGATAAAAACTAATGACAAAAATAAAAATGAAAGAGTTAACGTCGTGGCAAATCCTTTCTATCCTTCAAAAATGGAACGAAGATATCTGAAGGTGCCATATTGTGTGATCGTAATTGATAGAAAACAGATAGGATTAGAAATCATTGATAACTATGAACCGGAAAAATTCAAAATGGCACTATTTGGAATGGATGAAAAATTTTCAACACAACTAAAAGACGAATTTGATAGAATGTGGGCAAAAGCCTCAGTTACGCCGCCAGCAATCCAAAATATACGATAACCATTCCTAAATTATAGCAGTTTTACGAACAGACAAAAATTAGAAAATCAAAAATTTGCCAAAGTTTTCTTACAGAGCTCCTATGAGCAAAGACGCTTGTAGACCATAATATAGTAATAATGATTTTTTGTGTCTTGACTTGATGTATTTGTAATCATTTAGATGAGAAAGCATGGGTCTGAGTATTAAGAATGATATACTTGCCAGTACTGTCATTGCAACCGGAGCTTTTATACTAAATCCCAAATTAGGGTAAAAAAACCAAAAGGACATCATCATAAAAAACGGTATTGCGATAGATATGAAAATTGTATTTTTCTTGCCTATTACTATTGGTATGGTTTTTCTACCGCATTCTTTGTCACCGGGATAATCTCCCAGATCATTAATTGGGGATGTTACAAAAAGTAACATCATGAATGATATTGCAGAAATAAAATCCTGCCCATCAAGTGTTCCATTAATGCTGGCTCCTATCAACGTCGTAGTAAAGCCACCAATCGAGATGGAGAGTGTTTTGAGAACAAATCTATCTTTCAGCGATATTTTGGGTGATGAATACAGAATACCTATTATCAAATAAGCAGAGGTAAATAATAGGGTTGTAAAGTTGACCGAATAAGCGAACCAGAGTGCAACTAGTGATAGTGCAGTAAGAAGGACTATTGCCTCAGATTTCTTAACCTGGCCTCCGGCAAGAGGCCTATTTGCGGCATTGATCTTGTCAAGTTTGATGTCTGTTATGTCATTCATCCAATAGACTGCCAAGGTTGCAAACAAAGTTATCAAAGGCACAGTAACAAGTTGAATTAATTGAGGATGAAAGTTAGTTGCCAAAAGTAATCCAGTAATTGTACTAGTGGTAAACACAAAACCGATTCTGATTCGATATTTTAGTAGCAAGAATATTGAACTGATTTTCTTTTTTTGGGGGTGCCAAAGATCTTTTTTGATATGATCTGTCAAATCGCGCATTTTTTGTTCTTTGTTAAGATCCGTATCAGGTTGAACTGTCACTATTTAAACGCCCCAAATCTGTTTCTCATAATTGTTACATGCAAGTATTTATTTCCCATAGTTAGTGAATAACTTCATTTATTATAACTTTTAGGTTATTTATCTCATATATTAAGAATTATTATATGAAAAAATAGTAAAATCACGATTATTTCTATATTTTGAAATAATGTGATACCATCTATTATGTGGGTTTGTACAAATCGTGGTCCAAAAATCACTGATTTTCTGACCTGGCGTCATACGAATTGATCGTTATTTTCATTTATCGAAACATGTCTCTAACATAAGATATAAAATACTCTACATGCTTGTCAAAGGATCATCTAATCGTCATGGCCTGTTTTTGAAGAGGACAAGGTTTAACCGCTCTAGTTATTCGCGCAATCTTACTGTAACGGCAGCAATGGGTGTGTGCTTGGTGAACTGGTCCAACTCGAATCTTGCAAGTTATAAAAAATCTTTGTTTAATACAATCTTGCAAGGTAAACAAACTAAATGAAAATCTAGCAGAAATCGGTTGGTCTGTAAAATACATCCAAATCTCTCAACATTATAATGACAAACGCCGATATTAGGACTAAATGTGATGGTATCAAACTTGTAATCTTAACGCAGCCGCCAAACTTTTAACTCATTCGTGGTGTAATTGCACCATAGAACCAAAATTCCACAATTCAGGTTTATCGATACATAAATTAACACTAATCAGGGCACAATTGATGAAAGGATGATAGATACAGAACTTGGCAGCTGGCGTAGGACTATCTACTCTG
>JBOGRA010000049.1:0-11976 GCA_050749325.1 Nitrosotalea sp.
TTGTGACAAACAGGAAAAATGGCAGAAGATGGGCAGGCCTTGTACCAGAGGGCGAGCTTTCACAGTGGAGTGGCGTATCAACTCCTGTCATACTTGCAAAAGATGATGAACAGTCAGAGAAGGTGCTGCAGGAAGACTTTGCAAGTGTCCTTGGAACTATCGGTGCAATGATTTGATGATGTTTGGAATCCAGAACTGCACAAGACACATGTTGTATTTCTGTTTGGTCTTGAAGAGATGACTGGACATGTCTTTTGCCGCAAAGTGGGAAGGATCAAAAAGTCGCTATACGTCAATATTCCTTCAAAGATTGCCAGGATGCTTGACATTACAAAAGGTGCCAGTCTTCATATCATAGTTCAGGACGGTAGGGTGACACTGTCAAAGGATCAAGATGAAAGTCGTGACAAACCAGAACCAATACTAGAACCAAAAGACAAACAAGGTAATGACACAAGTGAAGAGGGCAATCTCAAAGGGGTGTTAGAGGAGGACTAGTGGTAACGATGAGTCACACTGACTTGTACAAATCTTATTACTTTCTCCAAAAAATCGGTTTTGAGAACATTTCAGAATTCTGTAATGCCCCTATCAAGACTCTAGTCTTTTTGTCAGAATGCTATAGTTTTTCAAAAAAAATGCTATTGTATTCTGGAGACCATTACGGAATTCTGTAACATCAAATCGGGCTCAGCTTAACCATTACATAATACTGCACGAGACTGCGCAAACTGCACAAAACTACATCTTATTTTATACTCTCTTTTCTTAACACTACACAATACCATTCTTCACACAAACCATCTCTCTTTTTTTAAGATTTTACAATTTTTTATCCTACTGACTCTGCAACCTTTCTGATACCTGCCTCAGGTTCCTGTTGTAGACACGTACTCTTTTCTTTTTAGATTATTATTTTCTAAAGTTTTAACATTTGAATTTCGTTGTAATCTTGTTTTATCTTTATCAGAACTTTCTGATACCTTCTTCATCTTCATTTGCTTTCTTTTTCCAGTTTTAGGATTTGATTTTTGTAGATCCTCACTGGCAAGTTTTTTCTTTAATATTAGTTACTCCACATCCTTCAAATTTTTGATTAGGTTTTCAACAAATCAGATTTGTGAAACTAACAATTACGAAATCTACATAATGTGATTTAGCCTGGTAAACAGAGGTAAACGTTTTTTTGTTTACCTTGCTCTAAGTAAAAAATTCTCTGAAACATCGAGAAATAAACTAGTAGATGTTCTTATGGAATTTGTAAAAGCTGGTTGGCTAGAAGCAATAACAATTTTAAAAAAATTAGAAAACAAGACTAGTACATAAATCAATTAAATTCTGAATTGTGATCTTTGCAATGGTAATCTCTTGAAACATAGACACACCATTTTCATTTCCTGAGTTTAGTCCAAGTGAAATCTAGGAATGAAATTGACCAATGCCCGAACTGTTCTGAGGTAGATGATGAGGAAGAATCCGAAGACGAATGATCTTCATGTTCTTTTCCATTTTCCATCGTCAGGATCTTTGTAGACTTTGTGAGAACCTCGTGTATATTTGAAAAATCCTAATGTTCTGTATCTAAATTCAATTCCTGCAATTGGTTCTAATTTGTCCAAAATGTTTTTCATATTATCTAAGCAATATTTCAAAAATTTTGTTTCATTGTCAAATTTAGGAATTATTTGATTGTCTTCTAAAAATTCTCTAACTTTGGCTTCCCAGAATAATCTTTTTTGTTCAATTTCATATGGTCTTGGTTGTTTTGCAAGAGTATACTTGTCACATTCGCCAATATATGCAATCATGCAAGAAAATGCTGATGCACCAGACCATTTATCATTTTTAAAATCGTTTTTTTGTTCAAGATCAATGATCTTTTCAAAGCATATTGTGGATTCTAAATATCGTTGTTGTTGAGTAAATAGAATGCTTCCTTTCCTATACCATGCTTTAACATAATGTTTGTCGAGAGATATAGCTTCATTATAACATTCTATTGCTTCATCTATTCGGGATAAATTCCATAGTAAATTACCCTTGTTGTACCAATCCGAGGGATTATTTTTATTAAAAACAGATTCAACAAGTTTCAACCCTTCATCATATTTTTTTTGTTCCCATAATTGATTCAAAGCGGTTGCATATTTCACTATCTGATCATCAGAGCCACGTGGATTTGATTCTCCTTTTCCTACTCCAATTTTTTCTTTAATTTTCTTTATAGGATCGAACATTGTCTACAACCATATGTGTCAATTATCTTTTAAAGATTAATCGAAGAATAGATGAAACTTAACAGAACCATGAAAATAGTTAAGTAAAAAAGAGAATATGTATTATCGTGTCTCACTCTGTTAAAATAGAATGTCCATCTTGTAAAAGGCAAACCACGCTATCTGCTTTAAAATACTTCAACGATGGGGAATCTAAAGAAGATCTGAAGAAGTTTTCAAGTAATACTGATGACATGATTACTCCTAAATTTACCAAAGTACTATACCATGCTCTTCTTAAAGATCAAATTAAAGATAGTTCAACAACTATCATAATATCAAAAATTGGTACTCATAAAATTGGATTATTCAAGGAAAATTGCATTAATTCTAATAAAATGTTTAAAGTTGCTTTTTACACCTTTATGGATCATGAAAAAAAAGTTGCCGGATTTACTTTTCGTATCGGCGAAGAGATTTATGATTATTAAAAATATATCTCAAAATCCTTAAGTTCGTATAAAATTTAGAAAATTTGTTTGACGGGGATCATGTTGCTTTTTCACATGTTGTAATGCCACGAATAGAACAGATGATGAAGGCAGCAATTACAAAATTAGGTGGAAGTACAATCACATATGACGCACAAGAATCTGGGTTTGATCAAAGACTGATGGGTGGCCTCATAAGGGAATTGCAACCATTGATTGATGAAGATTTTTACAAACATCTTGATGTGTGACTAGGTCCAGATGGACAAAACATCAGAAATAAAATTAGTCACGGATGGATGAAGAGTAAAGATTTCAAAGAACAATTATCATATATGCTTCTTTATACCATTTTACGACTTTCGATGGTTTGAGGAACATATGTTTGAAGTTGAGAATAAAATTACAGATCTGATTTATTTAGATGACATTTTGTAGTGCTAGGAGTTGAATCAGAGAGATTTACCAAAGAAAATAGTAGGCCAATTCTGGTGGGTGTTAAAAAGACATATGTGGATTGTACCTTTATTTGTAATACTACTAAGTAAATATGTAGAGTCATTTCCTAAACAACGTTTAGTTAGTTTTCTAGGGAATGGCTGTTTTCCAAATATTCTGTTGTTGCCTCTCATAATTGTAATAATTGTTATTTTATCTCATGTATGTGATGATAGTAAAAAGAGAATTAGATCTAATTATCCACGACTTACTTTTTTGCTGTATTTGTTAGGGATTTTCGTTCTAGTACAGGCTGATTGGGCATCACTAAGCGTATTTGGTATTATGTTATTTCCTCACGCTGGCCTGCTTCTAAGCAATCCATATGTTGACCAATTACAATTTTTTGAAGAATATCCTTTTGGTTTATTGATAATTCCGCTGATGGATTTGTTAGTTTTTAAGTGGATTATACAAAAATATCTTGGAGAAATAAGAAATGGCAAAGAATGTTTGTTGTGTAAAGTAATTACAACTCCGAGAAAATATATGATGATCAGCACGTTAGGTCTCTCAATGTTGTTTGTTGTATTGACAATTACATGCTAAAATCATATCATAATAGTAGAGTATTTTCTATAGTTTCTTGAATATTAGGTTGTTTTCTCAATCCTTTGATTCATAATTTGTAGAATGTTTTTCCAAATTCAAAAATTCTATTAACTTCTGTAAACTAATAATTTTGAATTGTATAGTATAGGAAATCCTCCATCTGTTTTTATTTCTCATAGTAAACATGACGCAGAAAATGTGAGCTTTTTTGCTAAAATTTTGGCAAACACCGGCTTGAAAGGGACCTTTATGGAATGGGAGGATATCAACAATCAATATGCTGGTTCCAGAATAGCTGACATAATCAGATCAGACGTACAAGAAAATACTGATGCAATAGTTGTCCTTTTGGGGCAAAGTCTTGAAAACCCTCCTACCGAAAGCAAACCATATACGCATAATTGGGTAAATTTCGAAGTAGGTGTAGCAGCAGGATGCAGAAAACCGGTTTGGGTTTTTGAAGAATTTGATAAATTCCACAAATTTCCTATTCCTTATGTTACTGATTATGCACAATACATTCTAAATAATAATGAACATCTTCAATACTATACCAATATTCTCAAAGATAGAATACTGACTTCATACAACAACATCAAACCTATTAAAAATGTAAAATGTCAACATGCCAATTGTAATGCATCATATCGACTTTGGTCAAAGTCTGAGGTTATTTATTGCCCAGTTTGCAGAAGGTTGACTGGCGGTAATTTACCCGATGGAATACAACCACAGATTAAGTAACCATGACAAACACTCAGAATGTAAAATGTAGTGATTGTGGAGAGATATATGACTACGCCAACTCAAAATGTACAAAATGCGGTTCTGCAAACATGACAATCATAATGATTGTTAACGAAAAAGTAGACATATCAGAAAATAACATATCATCACTTGTAATGATTTTTGATTTATATGATAATGTGCAGATCGGTGGAAAGATAACAAACTCCTCGAATCTTGAATTCATTGAAGATTTGGAACATCCCGGAACAATCAAAAGATTTCAAATCAAAATTAATGATCCTACTCTGCAAGATGAGAAAAAAGCAATAGAGAAAGCATCCGAAATAACAAATTATCTTAGTGTCAAAGCAAATAGAATTGTTAAACACAAATTGCCACTCATACATAGGATTAGAGAAAATGGCATTACCACAACTAGTATTCATTATACAGTAGATGCATTTCTACACAAGAATTTTGATCTTAACGCAAATTTGCTTGACTCCAAATTGTTAGGTAACAATCCGGATTTAAACAAAAGATTGCAATTGTATAATGATGGTTTGAAGGAATTAGAGAACAATGACTTTGCGGGAGCGATACAGTCATTTCATCAATGTATAGAAAAAACAGATTTACCGGAAGAAAAACAATACAGGCCATTAAGACATGCAGCTAGTCATATTGTTATTGATCCTTGGGTGGTTAAGAAATTAAAATTAATGGGAATAAAAATCGGATTATTTGGATCGCTTAATGAAAACAATCCTGACAATCAAAATATTCTCAAATTTAAATCCCAGATCTTAAAGGATACAGCATTCCATTATTTGGACTCGAAATTATCAAATCTTTAATCAAAAAATGGTCGTTTCGAAATTACGCAAAAAATACAGAATTAGGGTCTAGATAGGCAGGATGTATCATCTTTGATTATAAAGCCATAGGCAGTCGATCTAATTCCTCTTTATAAAGAACCGGGCAGTACAACTCATGTGTCATACGCAGAACTCTTGGAGTATAACCAATGGTGGAAGAGTGAAAAGGCAATTAATGATGATCCACAAATTCAGAAATGGGATGAATCAATCCTAAAGTGGAATCCTCGACTGCGACAGACCTTTCGACCTGATGACTTGATCTATTCACTTCGTGGACCAAGACAGGTTGGCAAAACTACCCTCATTAAACTGGAGATAAGAGACCTTCTCAAACGGATTTCAAAGTGGAATGTAATGTATTATTCATTTGAAATTGAAAATAGTGCACGTGATGTAATTAATGTGATTAATGAATATCTTGAAAGAACAAAAAAACTTAGAACAAAATCATCCCGATGTTTCATATTTTTGGATGAAATTTCAAATGTGAATAATTGGCAGCTTGGAATAAAAAAACTTGTAGATCAGGGAAAACTAAAAAATTGTACAATAATTGCCACAGGATCACATTCTATTGATCTAAAACATGCTACCGAAAGATTACCAGGTAGAATAGGGCGGGAGGTCAAAGAACCAGTTGATAAAATCATGCCTCCTATGAAATTTTCAGAATATGTTTATTCCATAGATGAAGATATACGAAAAGCTGTTGATGAAAATCATCTACTATTAGCGATTGGGAGAACATCAATAATAAATAAATTATTGAAAGGTGAGATTAACAAACATCTTAATGAAATGTGGTCTTATCAAAAAGAACTTGATGCACAACTTTCAAACTATTTGATTACAGGAGGCATACCTCTAGCAATAGACGAGTTTCTTAGAACTGGAAGTATTCAAGAAGGTACCTACCACATTTACCTGCAAGCAATGATAGGGGATTTGAAGAGAGCAAAGAAAGATGATTCTTACATGGACCAACTCATGCCTAACATAATCAAAAATATCAGTAATCCAGTTTCATGGCAAAATCTCAAAGATGATACCGACATAGGGAGTCATCACACTGTAGAAGAATATGTGAAGACTCTAACTGACATGTTCACACTATCATTTTTTTATAGGTATAATACTGCTGAAAAAAGGCCTAAATTTGATAGCCTGAAAAAAATATACTTTCAGGACCTGTTCTTTTTACATGCCATTAATGGGCGAATAAAACAAAAAGAGCCATTCAAGCTTAGTTTAGATCTCACAAAAGACCCTGTGATACAAAGTCACTTGATGGAAAACATCCTGTCAGATCATCTCATAAGACTCGCTTTCAACCGTTCTCCAACTAAAATGACCTTTGATTATCATAATTCAGTATTTTATTGGAGAGGAAAAGAAGACCGGGAAGTAGATTTTGTAATAAAAGAAGAAGATTCAGTTATTCCGATAGAGCTCAAGTATCAAAATAAGATTCACAAGGAAGATTACTATGGTTTGATTGATTTCAAGAAAGCATCAGGAGAGAAAAAAGCACTTCTAATAACTAAAGATGATCTTTCAGTTGGAACAGAAGCTACAAACATACCATTGTCTTTGTTTTTATTATTGATATGACGCATCAATATGACACAAGTAGACGTGTTGATCCGGAAAAACTTATTCAATACTATTCTGAATTTGAAAAATATCCAACTAGGTATCCACTTTATTGTGCTAGAATAGATGTATTGAAAGTTGAAGGAACAACAATATTTACAGAAGAATTTTGGAATTTATCTATAGGAGAACTTGCTCATGTGAAGGTGAAAGTACGATATCAAATAAATTCTCCAAATGACATTGAATATGAAATTGTTGAGGGATATGGTATGGGAAAGAAGAATAGAATATGGTTTGAGAAATCCGGGGATTCAGCAAATTGTCATATCAGTATGATTCCTCTTGAAATAATTGAATTATTTTATAGTAGAACCAATGGCCTTTTCCAAAGGGTTCAGAATTATCTGGCAGAACGTGATTCTCATTTTCTGGAAGGTGCTACTATTCCATATGAGAGCGGAAACATCTGTCCTCATTGTAAGATGGGTCACTTGAACATAACCGGTGCGCATGAAAATATTGAATTTGATTCAGGAAGTGCAAGCTTTAGGGATTTTGTATGTGATAGTTGTGGAAAGAAAGTGACCTCTTTTGGTCGTGGCATGAAGGAATGAATGATGTCTACCGTAGATCCTTTTAGTTCATGGAACTAAAAATAGCAGAATATGGACACTAATCTCCAGAGAGGGAGTATAAACATTTTGTATTCCCACAATGAATAATTTTTACACTTGATTCTACATCATTACTTACAAAAATAATTTCTTAATTCATGACTTAATCTTATTTCCCTATTTACTCTATACTAGAATAATAATTCTTCCAGATCATCCTGCAGCCTTTATCTCAACTGCAACATCATCCCAGAGGTCGCCACCTCCACTTGCAGTCCAGCTGCATGTGACTTGTTCGGGAGACTGTGCAGCTGTTGAACTTGATGCACCTGTTATAGCACTTGGCACGTTGGCATCCCACTGTTGTGTGCATGTTGATTTGCCAAGTGTCACGCCACCATAGATAGACGGCAGGTCAAGTACCAGGCTGTTCGGATTTGCCGTTGTGATTGATACCGTTGGGCTGCTTGCTGCAGAATTAAAGTTTGAAGAAGTCGTGGTTATTGGATTTGTCTGGTCTACACCTGAGAAAGCGTATGCGCCGACTACTGCTGTTGTGGCACCGTTCATTGTAACACCAAGATGACTGGCAGGTTAAGCAAGGCTACAGATGTTATCTGGGTTTCAAGTTTTTTGAGAATCTCATTTTTGACTCTGTTTCCCATACCGTGAACTTTTCTGATATATCTAAGCCGCAGATCCGTTTCAGGTGCATAAACTTTCACCAGATGATCTCTTTCTTCAATTGTTACTTTCATGTCTAATTTATTGTTACCAAACTGAGGTTGCCGTGTATTACAATTGTGTAATGGGTAATGATAGCCCAAGATGCATCAAGAGGATATTTGGTAACTAGCATATTTTTGAATACAATTATGCCCAACGCTCAATTAATTACTGAAAAATTGAAATTGAGATGTATTGTTTGTGGTTAAGGTTAGATCTGAATAAGATGTTGATTTAAATCCACATTCTAAAACATAGTCATTGAATCTAGGCATCCAGATTTTGGCTTTTTCATCGTAATCATATTGAATAAAGGTTTTTCGTGCTTTACTAATTTCATTTACAGAGCCAGTTGTGAGCCAAGGATGTGATTGAACAAATATTCCAAGTTCAAATGATTTCACTTTGTCAAGTTCTGGATAAATGTTGTATGCCTGAAGAAAATATGTATGATCATCTCCTTTTTTTATAATCCAACTAGATATCGTTTTTTTCGTATTAACTAATTCTTGAACTGTATTATTTTTATCACAAATTCTTGATACCCACCAAGTGTTTGTCACATTTTGATCATAATTTCCCTTGTTAGTTACAAGCATATCAAATGGATAACCTCCAGTATTATTTTCTGTCTTTAATGGCGTCAAATAATATGTAAGTCCTAGTTCAAAATCTGAATATTCTTTTAGAAGTATTGACTTTTGTATGGTTTTCAAGTCGTCAATTTCATGGGCTGCAGAAGGTGCTACAATGAAAGTATTGTAAATTGTAAATCCAAGTATTATGAGAATTACTCCTGCTGATATTGAAGCAGGTATTAAGATCTTGGAGGAAGGTAGTTTGGGATTATTATGATAGTCTTGTTTTGTAACTTCCTTATCTTTCTTGGGTAATTCATCTATGCCTTCAATTCCTAATTTCTCAATAATTTTATCAATTTTTCCATTGATCTTATCGTTTGATCTTTTATCAATATTCCAAGTAAATGCTAAAATTATTAATGTGACTACACTGGCAGCCACAAAATACATGAGATCAGGGTTACTTGCTGACTGTGTTATAGCGATAACTATTATTGCTCCAATCATCATGCCAAACAGAGCCATTAACAAAAACTTTAGTTTCAAATTATTTTTCATTTCAATAATATTAACAATATAAGTATGATTTAACATCTGTTGCTTATTTTTGCTCGCAATTTGAATTAGCACCAACAAGTAATACTACATGACAAGGCACGAGAAAATGATATCAGATTGATTGGAAGAGAAGAATTGGAAACTATTCTTGGTCTAATTGATGAAGGGAATATTGATAATGCTCGTGAATACTTGATATCAGAATCTGGAAAACCTTAATGGTACTAGTTAGCTTTGTTCTTTTTTATTATATTATGAATACATTTGAAACGACTGCGCTTCCAACATATAACCAAATTAAGTAAAGAATTGATTTATACAATAAATCAGTATTTTCCATAAGTGTAAGAAATTCAGTTGCAGTGAATTTTTTATTATATACGAAACCAGGCCTAGTAGTCAGAAATTCTATCTCCCAAGAAGTTCCTACATCGGTTATTTTGTATTGAAAATGACCAAAAGCGTCTCTTATTGCCCGTGCATCTGTGCTAAAACTACTTGGCCCATTCTGAATTTTTGACCCTACTGAAAAAATCTCACATATATCATATTGTGTTTGTAAATTGAATTGATTTATGAGCGCTTCAAAGTCTTTTCTAATTGCATATTCAATCGATTCCGTACGTAAGACATGTGAATGAAATAAGGCATAAAGGAATAATCTTTCTTTTGGATATTGTACTACCTTATCTGTAGCACGAAGGTAAATTGCACTTGCTTGAGCCATTTCTTCTATTGCATTAATGGCTTTAGCCATTGGATTATACTGAGGTTTACTTGTATCAGCAGTAGCTATTTTGCCTACTTTAATTTGGGCATCCCAAAATTTCAACAATTGATTAGCAACTTCAGGTCTCCAAAGAACAATTTTGTCTAGGAGTGGTTTGAGATATCCATCATATTCTGCTTGTGTTAGAAATGGACCTGTTGCATGTTGTATTTTTGATATCAATGTTTCAAATTCTGTAATTGGTTGAGCAAATCCTGCTGATGGAACCCAAACATGAATGCCCTTTGCAAAGTTGAGAACATAATTGAAAGCCTTCAGACAGATAGTTTGTGCTTCAGGAAATGTAAAAACTCTTGGCGGATTAGTAGAAGACATCTAGTTTTTCATCTTCTTTTTGTAATTCTCTAATAATTCCTTCAAAGCATCATTCAAATGTTAGAATCTTCCCTGTTAGTGCCTGTATCTAACCCAATCACTTTCAACAGATCTGTATGAGTATCTTTTTTGATGAGAATAGTTGTTCTGTCACGTAATACCATACACATATTTGATATATTGAATGGTCCGGACCCCTCTACAAGGAGAACACTTGCTAACATACACTTTTTGAATAAGAAAGGAGGTACCAACCCATGGTAACTAGGAACAAACGATCAGCAGAAGAAAAGATTCGAATTGTCATGGAGTCAATTACCACAAACATTACCGTAGCAGAGCTGTGCCGCAAGTACAACATACAGCCGCCGGCATTCTATCAGTGGAAGGAGAGGTTCATGGAGGGCGGAAAGATGGCACTGACTGGAAGAAACGGTGATGCCGCAAAGCACCTCCAGAAAGAGAACGAGTCCCTCAAGAGGATAGTAGGCGAGCTTACAATGGCAAACGACCTTTTTAAAAAAACGCTGAAGGGGAACAGAAGATGACAGTAGCGAGTGCCATGACATCTAATGGCATCAGCCTGAGAAGGTCGCTGCAGTACGGGGGAATATCGCGCAAGAGATGGTACTACACAAGCAAGCCAAGAGAGATTCCAGTCAATCATACCATTGCACAAGCTGTACAAAAGGAAGCGTCTGCAAGGCCCACCTACGGCACAAGAAGGATGGCAGCGATGCTCTCAAGACATCTTGGACGGCCAGTCAACAGAAAGCAGGTACAGAGAATCTACAGAAGACTGGGCTGGATCGTGCCTAGAAAGACCAAATCGGAGATAATCAGGTCAGCCAAGAAGCTGCTCAGACCGACCGCACCTGACAAGCTGTGGGAGGCAGACATGACATACATCTGGTGTGGTTCTGACAGGTGGTGCTACCTCTTCAATGTCATTGACGTCTTTACAAGGGAGTGGATAGGGTATGCCTTTGACGTTGCGGCAACAAGGCACAATGCTGTCATGTCGGTCAACAATGCCGTGGCATCAAGGAAGCCGCACACTGATGAGCTTGTAATACGTGTTGACAACGGGTCGCAGTATATCAGCAACGATTTCCAAAAATCAGTCAAGATACTGGGGGCAGGGCTGGAGTTCATATATTACCATACGCCGGAGCAGAACGGGCACATCGAGTCGTTCCACAAGACGCTCAAAAAGGAGTACCTCTGGCCGCATGATTTTCAGAATTACCAAGAAGCGGAGGTGGTAATCATGGAATCGTTTGATGACTACAACAACCGTCGGATACATTCCGCCCTGGGATACAGGACACCTCGGGAATTCTGCCGTCTATGGGAGATGAAGAATAAATGAGAGTACCAGTATGTAAAATCATGTCAAAAGCGTTCTCCAAGACAGGGGTCCACTCCA
>JBOGRA010000050.1:0-11632 GCA_050749325.1 Nitrosotalea sp.
ACAAGAGACTGGAAATTGCAAAAGAGTTTGTCAGAACATCGATACACAACATCCTCTCGAATTTACAGCAATACCGCAAGAGGGGTAAGGACATGACTGAATTCATCTCTAAAATTAAAGACGAATCTGAGGCCATTGAAGATATAAATAATATTCCAGAACTTATGGGAGTAGAAGGCAGATCAAGGCAGACATACTTTTCCTCCTTTGATTCATTTTTAAGAAAGGGATTTGAGTTTGAAAGGAGAACCAAGCTTCCTCCACAGAACATGCTCAATAGCCTGATATCATTTGGAAACTCTTTGCTTTATGCTACGGTACTTACAGAGATCTACCATACGCAGCTCACGCCTACTGTAAGTTATCTTCACGAGCCAGGTGCGAGGAGATACTCTCTTTCTCTTGACATAAGCGAGGTATTCAAGCCTGTCATAGTAGACAGGGTCATCTTCAATCTTGTCAATAACAGAATCATAAAACCCGAACACTTTGAGAACAAGCTAAATGCCAGTTTTCTTAACGAACAGGGAAGAAAGATCTTTGTATCTGAATACAAGAAAAAGCTTGAAACTACAATCCACAATTCTACCTTGAAGAGAAATATCAGCTATCAACGCCTGATAAGAATAGAATGCTTCAAGCTTGTCAAACACATACTTGGTGAGAGAGCCTACAAGGGCCTCAGGAGCAAATGAATGTACGTCATTGTTGTCTATGATATCGAGGTAGAAAGGATTGATGCGGTAAGACACATAATAAAACAATACCTAACATGGATTCAAAACTCTGCCTTTGAAGGGGAGATAACAGAGGGTCATCTTGAAGAACTAAGGCTCAAGCTGTTTGAAATCATAGAGAAAGAAAAGGATTCCATCATTGTTTATTCAATAAACAATCCATCCTGGATAAAAAAGGGAGTTTGGGGTAAAGAAAAGAACATGACCACAAATATTTTGTAGATTCAAAGTATTCAGTTGAAATACGATATGAACATGCATTACATCCAAAAAATGAATTATGATGGGATTGAACCTTTCTCCACTCTAGAAGGGAAGAAATGGTCTTCTGGTTGTTTTAAAACTGACTAGATGTTATCATCTTTAGCTTCAATCCCTCTAGGCTTGATTAGCTGTGGACCTAGAAGGATTAATTTCCCATCATCGTTAATTTTAGCCTCAAATTCAAGCGGTTTGTTATCATTTAATTCCATCCATTTTTTGTCTAGAGCCAATAACAATCGATCTTCAAAGACTATCGTAGGTACAAAACCCAAGTCTTTCAAGATAAGATTTCTCCCTTAGATTCATGATTTGTTCTAGGAAACATCTCACAACAGGTTCTGTCAGTAGGTGTCAATGTACCACAGATAGTACAGGGTTTTGATTGTCTTACAGCTTGATAAACTTCAATACATACTTTATTGGAACGGTCATAGATTGTGAGAAATTCCATCTCTTGCCCTCTGTATTTTGCGTATTTTTTGCAAGTAGAACAGACTAATTCCATTTGTAAGGTTTTTGTTCTGTTAATTTTGTTGCAAAATTGACAGACTACTCTTAAAGACTTGATCCTATCAGGCAAGATATCCTACTCCTAATGACTTTCTTTCATTTTCTCCCAGATATCCAAGATTAACTAGTTCTAACCGAATAGATCTTACAAAATCAGAAAGCTGCTCTCCTCTTTCCTTGGCTACGGTTACAAGTTGAATCATTTCTGATTCTATTCTTACTGAGATCTGCTCTGTCATAGCTCATACCTCCGAAACCTAGGTTTTAAACGAGACGAATTACAATTTGTTATCATGTCAAGCTGTGGGTTACAAATTATTACCATATCAAACTGCCACACAAAATAAGGTTTTAAACAAGGCGAATTTGGGAAGTTTTTGCTAGTAATTTCCTTCACAAATTTTACAAATAGGACATTATGATTTCTAATATGATGCAGGCCAATAACGAGTAAACATCTATGAAACAATGTTCTAATCACTTTAAAATTGTCAATCACTTTACGAGAGTTGTTAACAGTCAAACAAGTGCTAGACTATTTTTAACAAAAATTTACTCATGAAATAAAGTGATTTTTACTCAGGAAATACTTTGCCAAAGTGTTTTTAACAGGTTTTAACAAATTTCGTGCGTGAATTTTAAGTGTAGCTCGTTTGTGGTTACAAATTATAGGCGTAAAAACACTATACAAAACTAATAATCACCTTTAGTATCACGTAAGATCAATACATTACAATGGATGGTATGATAACAACTGTCATAAGTGAAAAAACTTTTCGAGCTTACATGTGATGATTATCTAGGCCTACTTTAGATATGCAAAAACTATCTCTGCCAAATCCCATCTAGATGAGATTTTTTTCTAAGCATAGATCTACTCCATCAGGAAAACACAGTAGCTTTGACAGAGCTATTGCAATAGTTAGCTAGACTGGAAAAAAGTGTCAAAAACGTCAACGGATAGTTTTTGACAAAAATAATTTTTGGCATCCTCATAGCTCTCTTTTTGACATGCCAATTGACACATTTTTTACCTAGCAAAACTATGCTTTTGACACTTGTTGACAACTTTTGGGAAACTTTATGCGTCCGATTTGGGTGTGTCAAAATATTAACTCTTGATAACTCGAATTTGGGAGTTTTACTGTCAAACACTTACGCAACTTGTTCTAAACAGTTTAAAATTTTAAACTACTTTAAAGTGGTTTTCTACAGTCAAACAGATGACATACTCTCTAACCTCAATTTCTATTCGTAGAAAAAAGCAATTTCTACTCACGAAACTGTAGAAAAAAGTGTTTAAAGTGAGTTTCAACAAACTTTGTGCGTGCGTTTAAAGTAGTTCAAAATCTAGACTGCAGAAAGTTAACTTTGAAAAACCATTGGAGTACGGAATTTTATCACAAAAAGAGTGTTTATCATATATAAAATAACAGATTTATTATCTCTATTTGACAAATCGTCTCAGAATAAACATTGTTTCTTTTTCTACGTCATGGACAGGCCAAAAATAATGTAGAACAAGTTCTTGCAGGACGAGCGACAGGATATCCTCTAACAGATCAAGGCATTAAACAAGCCAAAAAGATAGCTGATTTTCTCAAACCATTCAACATAACTGCTATCTATTCAAGCCCAATAGAAAGAGCAGAACAAACTACGAGTATAGTGGCAAAAAAATTGGGACTAGGATATAGCATAGACGAAAGGCTAACGGAAATCGACATGGGATATCTATCTGGAATGACTTTTGGTGACATGTTTGCAAAACATGGAAATATTTTTCTCAAGTTCTATGAGGGACATCCAATAATAGAGAAAAATGGAATCGAATCCTTTGCCAGTATTAAAAAAAGGGTTCTTGACTTGGTAGAATATTGTTCTAAAAAATATATTGATAAAGATGTACTATTTGTAACTCACATGGATCCAATCAAGTCCATGCTTTCTGCTGTCATGCAACTAAAACCTGAATCTTTATACGAATTAATAATTAGAAATGCATCCTTGACCATGTTCAAAAAAGAACAATCTAACCTTTCTATAATATCAATTAACTCCATGTTTCCAGAACGTTACCCAAAAGAATGAATGTAAAATAAAGAATTATTTTTCGATACTTGTCATATCTAAGATGTTTTAACAAACTAACATATTCTTTCTAACAGAACCAATATCTATGGGTGGGCGTCATCATCAATAGATTGAAACTACTGATGGCGGGGCTCTTGCTTTTTGTTATCATGAGCAGCTTTCTGACCCAAGCTTATGCTGCACTAGAACCACTAGAACTGTACACTGATTCTCAGGTATATTCAGAAGGTCAACCACTTCTTGTATATGGCAAAGCCTTGTCAAACGAAACCGTAATTCTTAGATTATTTGCTCCAGATGGAACCATAAAACAATTCAACCAGATTACAGCTGATAGCAACGGCAACTTTAACCAAATATTGATCAAATGGCCTAATGCAACAACGAATTATCCATACGGAACATATTCTGTAGAAGCAATTGCTACCAAAGAACAGGGATTATCGCAAAAAGTTAATGTGGCATTTGAATCATCTTCATCGCTGATACAAATTCCAATAGAGAGAACAGTATTAGTAACAGTTTATGCTCCCCAAACTGCAGCCGTTAACCAAACATTTCGAGTTTTTGTTCAAGTAACTAGTGATGGCCTATTGGTAGCAGGCGATCCCTCAAAACTACTTGCTAATTCCCATGTTCATCTGCCAAATGGAGACGTAGATGATCTCACTAATTCCTTTACAACGCTTCATCAGGGACTATACTATGTTGACTTTACACCTATCCAAGAAGGAACGTATGTCTTTCATATCATTGCCCTCACTCAAGGCACCGAGTCCAATGGGGTAGCTGCTACGCTGGTACTCAAGCAAAGCATAGAAGGAATTTCAAACCAAATAATAAGATTAAACTCTGTACTAAATACGACATCAACAGAACTTGATAAGATAAAAACAGAAGTTCAAGGGTTTGGTTATGTATTGAATACCAGTCAGAATTCGATAACACAGGCAAATGAAAACATGAACACAAGTGTAACTTCAATGTCCCAATCTGTACAAAATATAGAGTCAGCATCAGGCCAATTCAATTCGCTTTTTCTACCAGTAGTTGCTTTGATTGCTATAATCATTGCATTACAAATAACTATTCTTGCTAGGCGAAGATAACAATAATGGTAAATAACAAACCACATTCCATGTCAAAAGTAGCATTTTTTTTGATATGTATTCTTCTAATATCTTTAATTCCAAAGCAGATTAATGCATATTACGATGTGGATATTCCAAAACAAACACAAATTTCTGTTCCAGAACAAACATCTGGACTAGTAACTTTTCAGCCTGCTTTAGTAGAGAATTCAGAAAAGAGATACATAATTTTTGGCCCAGGACCAATTTCGGATATAGCACAGAGTGCAGACAATATGATTTATGAATTAAACTCAGGTCATGGATCCTTTGCAGTAGGCATTTTCAATCCAAATGAAATATCGAATCTAAAACTTGATGGTTATAATGTAATTGAAGATCTTCCATTGGAATTTGATTCTGCACAAACCAACGCTCCTGCACCCAGTGATGTCTCTAGGGTAGGCGATATACTTGGTTCCTATAAGGTAATTCAACAATATAACTATACAGGCAATGGTATCAAGATAGGAATAGTTGATACCGGGACAGACTTTTCAAACCCTGATGTGAGGTCTTCTCTTGCAAGAGATGAAAACAATATTCCTATTATGATTGATGCAGATGGTCAAGGACTTGTGTTAACAAATGCAACATTTGTTGCAAATATTGGTAATAATGGTATAATACAAAACTACACAAAACCAATTCCAAAAAATATAACCTCTTCTGTCTACGTAAACTCAAACGGAGTTTTTCTTGATCTAAACAGGGAAGGACAAGGGACATACATCCCGGTATATAATTCACAATACCCTAAAGGTGGTGCACCTGTGGTAAATGGGACAGTTTCTAATGATTACAAAATAGGCAAAGACTCGAGGCACTTTATTGTGTCAAAAAGCGGGATGTATCATTTTGGGATGATATATGAGAGTGTCACACAGGATAAGCTCTCAATACTGCAACTAGTCCCTGTACTTGTAGTTGATTCAAAGACGCCAGGCGTGTACGATACCATTATTCCAGATATGTATGATTCATACCAAGATTTTTTGAGACTTGAGAACACTGTATCGTCCCCAAAATATGGTTTTGATTTCACTACACAAACACCAATTACATTAGGGAGCGGAAACGAATTCTTGGTATATGATAAAAATCACGATGGAAATCCGATATATAGTGCAGGCACGGTTGGGGCGCGAGTTCTTGATTTATACGGTGTAATTGCAAAGTCAGCTGAAATTGATAAAAAAATTGGTGCAATAAACGGGACACTGCTCCCTCCTCTTGATCCACATGGAAATTTTTTTGGTATCATGTATGATTATGGTGGCCATGGAACTGCCACTGCGGCCTCTATTACATCTCAAGGAAAACAGCAGTATGACATCTATGGAAATTCCACAAAATATGTAATTCGAGGTATTGCCCCCGGCGCTAAAATAGTTCCCATAAAGGCATTGTGGGTTGGTGACGCGATATATGGATGGTTGTGGGCAGCAGGATTTGATCAGAATGACAACCACTGGAAATTTTCAGGAAAACCTCGAGTGGATATTTTATCTAATAGTTGGGGAATTTCGAGTTTTCCTGCACTAGAGTCAGTACCAGGTCTTGATATCCAATCACTTTTACTTAGTGCACTAAATGTTCCAGGCTCACTGGATGAAAAATATCCCGGAATATTGACTGTAAGCAGTTCAGGTAATGCCGGACCTGGATATGGAACAATAGGAACTCCTGACGCTGCACCCTTTGGTCTTACGGTAGGTGCTGCAACTGATAATATTTTTGTGGGTTATGGCCCTTTTAAAGATCAACCAAGATTTGGAAATAGCACTGTTTACTATGGCGACATATCAGGTTTCTCAAGTAAGGGACCGTCATTGATAGGAGATCCAAAACCTGACATAATGGCAATAGGCGAATACAGCTTTACGCCCACCTCTGTTACAAAATACAGCAAAAACTCGACAGGCTCGTTTTCTCTATTTGGAGGAACAAGTCTTGCATCTCCTCTTGTAGCCGGTTCAGCCGCAATTGTGATGCAAGCTTTACGTGACAAGGGAATCTCTTACAACCCGTTTATGGTACGAAACATACTCATGTCTACTGCGACAGATCTGGGAAATGATCCTTTTGCGCAAGGATCTGGGCTGGTTAACGTAACTAGTGCGGTTAATTATGTACTAGGAAATGACAATACTTTTGCAGTTTACAACAATGCGACATTTTCTAATGTACGGAAAGTACTGGAACCAGCAATTAGTTCAACGAATTCCACATTTGGATTGGATACATTTCAGCTAGGAAATACGTCATTTCCAGAAACACCTTGGTTTGCCGGAAGATTATATCCAGGAGACAGAACTACTGCAACTTTTACCATTGAAAATCCAACCGATAATAAAATAGAGGTGACCGTAGAGCCTCAAAAACTTGATCTGATGAAAATTTCTCAATATAATGGAACAACAGAACCTCGCTTACAGGATTCCCTGATTAAAAAGCAAGGGGTTTACAGGCCTGATTATGTGCCGCTGGCTCAAATAACAAATCATACAAACCTGTTGTCTTTTTTCCAAAAACAAAGTCCAATTCCGCGCGATGCATCCCTGATGATACTTGACCTTACATTCCCATTCTCAGAATTCATGAATTCTTCTGCCAAAACCTACGCTGATGATATGAAAATATCGTCTCTTTACATATATGACTGGGACAATAAACACAATGACACTCAACCAACATCCCAAGAACTTTCGCTTGTAAATAGGGGAGGTTCTTGGGGAACGGTTCAAGAGGTAAGAATTTCTGATCCAAATTCAAAATTTGAACATACGCCTCTAGTCGGCGTGTATCCAGTACCTACCAGATACTCATATTGGTCTGGAGATACCAAGAAAAATTCTACCTCTATTGATTATACCATCACAGCTAGCTATTACAAAAAAATACAATGGAATGATGTGTGGCTTGATTCAAACAACATGGAGATAAAACCCCATAGCCAAGATGCAATGTCTGCAACACTTGTCGTTCCCTCTGATAAAAAAGCGGGAGTATATCAAGGGTTTATCTCATTCCGAGATGAATCCCACATAGTTAACGTACCTGTTTCATATGTTGTGTTAAAAAAATTACAACCAAAAGATCTACCAACTGTTATCCAAGGATCAAATGGAAACCCTCTTTTTGGAAACGGATACGTGGGAGGAGGATTTGACATGTCCAATCGATATAATGCAGGTGATTGGAGGGAATATTATTTTGATATTGCTGACAAAACCATAAACACAGCTACAATGATTTTTTCTTGGAAAGATCCTGACACCAATCTATCAATATTTGTCATCGATCCTCAAGGAAGAATAATTCAAACAAATGTTCCGGCTGGAATATTGGGACCATTTCAGGGATGGCCAAGTGGGGACTGGCTAGGTCCAAGCACACCGTTTAGCGAAGGCGGAGGATTTTATCCAGTAAAAAATAAAGATGCGACATCAACTGAAGTTTATGCTCCAATTAACCAAACCGGAGTATACTCTGTCCTGATTCATACTACCCTATTTGGAGGGGAATCGGTTGTAGAACCAATAACAATGGCAGCAAAGTTTTCAACCATTTTGCCAAGTGAGAATGCGCCGCAGATAAATCTGGAAATTCCACAATTCATCAACAATACCTACAAGGTCATGCCAACAATAATTGGCCAAAATATACAATATGAGAAATATTATCTAGATTCGTCAGAGCCGAAGATACTTGACGAAACTGCATTTCCAGCTGTTATTGAAAACCTTTCAGAGGGATCACATGATCTTAAAATCGTTGTATCTGATACAGTTGGGCATGTTGTTTCAAAGGATTTCAAATTTGTAGTAGATGATACTTCACCAATAATTACTTTCAAGTCGCCAGCAAACGGCTCTACCGTTTCAGGAATAATCAACGTTAATTTAAGCGTCGATGACACCAATCTGCTGGAAAAGAACTGGCTTGCAGTAAATCTTCCAGGTCAAGCAGTTTTTGATAATGATACGATACAATATGACACTAGAACGCTCCAGAATGGTCTATACTATATTGAGGCTATTGCTAAAGATAAGGCAGGAAACATTTCTGACGAAAAGATTGCAATTAATGTAAATAATTCTATTATAAACACTAGTTTTGTCCTAGGAAAAAGCGATCAGAATTTTATAACTTTGATCGAAATATTGGCTGTAATTACAATAGCGGCTTTGATATCTGTCATTACTTTTAAAAAATTCGGATTTTCAAGAAGAACCTAGACAAGATTTATATGCAATTTTTTAGTCACGAAGCTTTGGATGGCTGAGCAAGATACTAGGGGTACAGTCACTAGGCGAGACTTTCTTAAACTTCTAGGGGCAGCAGGTGTTGCAACTACCTTTGCACCGTTTGTACCATGGGGTCAATTCATGCCAAACCCATCAAACATAGTGGCATCAAGAGTTAAGGTGGTCTTGCCAGACGGTACAACAGCTAATGTCAAGACGTTTCCAAAGAATAGTTCTGAAGTCATATCCTATCCGAAAAGTGGAGATCCCGTGCTTGATTCTGCACCATTTAAACAATGGCAATTTATCAGATTACCTTCTGAGTTAGGCGGTGACGCAGATGATATTAGCGCTTTTCGTGTTTATAGTATGGTGTGTTTACATTTGTGGTGTTTGTGGAAGTACTGGCCTCAGGATGGTAGAAAAAGAGGCGAATGCCCCTGTCATGGTAGCATGTATAATGCATTAAGTGGAAAAGCATTTGCAGGTCCTGCATCTCTTCAAGCTCCACCATCAAATGTATTAGCAACACTTTATCTTGAAGCTGATGACCAAGGGGATCTATGGATACTGCCAGCAGTATGGAATACAAACGAAAATGGAATAGTAGGATATGGTCGTTTCCTTAAAACGTAGAAGCGGATTTGCAGATTTCTGTTACTGGATATGGGATGGGTTAGAGAGAACTGTATTTATTGGTACAAAGTTTTCATTTCCAGCTAGATTTGTGAGTCCATTTGGATTCCTTGGAATGTTGACATTTGTCATGTTCATAATACTAGGAGTCACTGGTGCATTGTTGATGTTCTACTATCAACCGACATTGAATGGGGCGTGGGATAGTGTAGCTAAAATCAACAATACTGTTCCATACGGGTTCATGATGAGAAATATTCATTATCATGCATCAAACGCAATGGTTCTTCTTGCAGTTCTTCACATGTACTATCAGTACTTTAGTGGAAGATACAAGATAAGAAATGAGATTATATGGGTGACCGGAGTTGTACTGGGCACAGTAACCATTCTGGAGGCTTTCACTGGTTATGATATCATCTTCAGTGAACGCGCAGAGCTTGCAATTAGTATTGCGACTTCGCTTACTAATTCTATACCTGTAATTGGGCCAACTGTTAGAGATGCCATGTTCGGTTCTGGCTTTGCAGACTTTATATTGCGATTCTATACGTTACATGTATTCATTTTGCCAGTAGTAATGCTCGGGTTGATGGCGGTGCACCTACCTAGATTCATGGTATTTGACGTACCAATGGTGATGGCAATTTCTGGTGCAGTGTTGATAACAGGTGGAGTGTTTCCAGTTGACTTGGGCTCAAAATTCCAGTCCACTGTACCGCCAGGCATCACGGTACCTGAATGGTATCTTACGGGAATCTATGCTTTCCTTAGAACTGAATATAGTAAATATGTAACTGGAGTTCTGTGGCCAGGTTTATTTATTGTAGCGATAGCTATGACGCCATTCATTGACCGGTACAAGAAATTCTCTTGGAAAGAAAGACCACTAGTTACAGCCTTTGGAATCACTGGCATAACCCAAGTCATGGTAACAACTTATTGGGGATTTTACATATCACCAGATGTCGCAAAGCCACTAGTCGCAAGGCTTGTGATAGATCCGATATTTTTCTATGCGATAATGCTACTTCTTGTACCGATTGGCTTTGGATTTTCATACATGATGATATCACTTGCCAAGGAAGCAGAGAGAAAGGCAAAATTAGCCGCTTCGAAAGGACCTCATAAAACCGCCCAGATAAATTTCTCAGGCAAATGGATAAACTGGCTCATCGTAGCCCTTCTGGTATTTCAAGTATACATAAACATCGCTGCATACAACGCAGTATTGGCTGGAATGAAGAACTTCTCGTTATTCCTAGTGGGACTGGGTCTTATGGTGTTTGCAGGTTTATTCCATCTCTATCGACATGGCCTAAGTGAGGCAAAGAAGGTACCTGCACCTCCGCCGCAACCACAAGCCGAATCTCCAAAGTCATTAGAAGGACCGGAACTGTCAGGAAAAGTGCCACCAAAGGAAGAGTCTGTAAAACCGTCGCCATCTCAACCGCCTGCAATAGTACCTGAAATAAAAACAGCAAACATGGAGAATTTGAAAGATCCTGTAATAGGCAAGTCTGATCTTAAAAATTCCTAGGCATTACGTAGGGCGTATAACTTTATAAGACTATAAAAAAGATCAACGACTAGTTGAGCGTTCCAACATCAAGTCATGCATATGGAATAGCATTGATTGCAGTTATAGTGGGAACAGCAATTGGAATTTCGTACTATCAACAATATTACATTCCAGAATATAATGCTAAACCAATCATTTCAGAGAAAATCCTAAATCCTGGACAAACCACGCAAATATCTATTGTTGCAGGTTCCGTAAACCAAGACCAGCAACAAAACTTTGTTCCAAAGAAGCAAGAGGTTCAGCTTGGCGTGGATAATCTTGTAGTATGGACAAACCAGGATTCTGCCGCACATTATGTCACTCCTGACAAATCATACAAGGATGCATATAGTGGTGATTTTGGTTCTGCGGCAATATTGCCTGGAAAACAGTACACCTTCTTGTTTACGCATGATGTACAAATTCCGTATTATTGTCAGGTTCATC
>JBOGRA010000051.1:0-11572 GCA_050749325.1 Nitrosotalea sp.
ATGCCAAAAAACATGAAGCAAAATCTAATGGTTTTATGGTGGCAAAGTGTGGTATGCCAATCCGGAAGTTTTTTTGTAAAAATATGGACAAAAAACGGGGGTTTAACTTTTATTCGTGCGCCAAGAAGAAATGTAAACTCTTGCCTGGTAATGGGGGTGTTTTGACCCTTGGCTTGCATATGTACGCACAAGTGTTAAACCCCCCAGAAAAATAACACTTTTTGAAAAAACCACCTTCTTCGTGGTACTGGAAAAATAAGCAGGGGTTTAACCTTTGGGCATCGATTCCAAAAAACAATATTTTTTTCAAAATGGACCATTTTAGACCATTTATGGTACTAAACTGGTCCTATTATCTGGCAAGTTTGGTGGTAAATAGGGGGGTAAAAATAACCCTAAATGCCAACAAAGAACTGGACAACATGGTTCTTTGTCACAAATGTTCTGATGAAAAGCATGGGGAATGCATGGGAAAAGCAGGTATGTTTGAATGTGATTGTGCAGTTTGCAAGAAATAAGGTCATGTAAAAATAAAAAGCGCTGATATTTTTTGAACTGCTTATATGACATGTCAAATAACTTGAATCCGTGCCAGATCTTGATGATCTAACAAAGGCAAAGATAGTCCAGATGATTCTTGATGGAACCCCGGAAGGTGCACTTGACAAGCTAAGTGAGTTTTATCGAGTTGAAACCCCCAAAATAGCAGTTGGTACCATCAAAGGAAAAAGAAGAACTGTATATGCAGTCTATGTGCCGGCAGAAAAAAAGATTTATGCGTTAAACTCTGACATTTTTTGCAATCCGTTTGTTATTTTACACGAGTATTATCATCATATTCGTTCAAAGCTTGGAGTACACAAGGGCTCTGAAAGGCATCCAACATGTATGCCAAAGACTTTATCGATTCCTATAATGAAATAACGCGAGTCAAAACATAAACAAAGATCAGTTATTTGAGTAAAAACTATGATTTTCTGGCTTTAAATAGCTTGTAACCTCACTGTCTTCTATGGCTAGGCAGGAGGAAGGAAGAGTACCTACAAATTCAGAAGTAAAGAGGATAGTCTCTGACGAAGTTAGGCCCTTACTCGAGAAACTAACCGAACTTGTAGACAAGATGGAACGCTATCACAACCATGATATTGTATTCCAGCAGAAACTGATACTTTTGATATCTCAAATGTTCAAAAACCAAGAGATATCAATGGAGGGCTTTGACAAGTTAGATTCCTTCCTAAGACAGGAATTCTTCTGGGGCAAAAAAAGCTCTGAAATCTAAAGCATATTTTGAAATTTCCACTTTGAACTTGTCTATGCTAATTGATCTTCACATTAAATAGACACGTTTTGTAAAAATTAACATGGAAAAATTTGAGCTTAAACTTTTAGTGGGCAAAAAACCTGCAGATGCCCAAACAAAGAAACTCCAAGAGTACTTTAGTGAAATGCCAATGGATGAAATACTTGCAGGCTTGTATTTTGCAAAAAACAGATGGACTGCAAAGGACGCAGGTATTCTAAAAGTAGGAAGAAAAAGCATAATCAAAAAAGAGATTCATTCAGTTACATCAGAGCAGGCCCAATGGCGCTTGAAGAATTGGAAGACCATGATAGCAAATTACAGGAGATTGGGGTACAGCTACCCAACAATATCTAGAATAAAGAAACACTTTGCAGAAATAAGTAAAAAGCGCTCTAAATAGTAGCCTGCGTTTTTGTCGTAGAAGGCAAGTTGGCCGGAAGGTCTGGGATTGTCTGTCTAACATGTCCTTCCAGCACAGCTTGCGCTTCTTCGAGAATTTGGCTTGTCTCCGTACTTGTCGTATCGACAACAAATTGGCTGTCTGCGTTAACTGAAGAGCCTGCCATGATATCTCCTAGTATACTTGACAGGTCCTGCATTGACGAGCTTGCCTCAGGCATAAGTCCGCTCAAACTGGTTCCTAGGCCCTTTATGACGGACATGCATGGGCTCAGCGTGACAACCACGTCGCCAAGTTCGGATATGGTATTTAATCTAATTTGGATCTGTTCCATGGATAATTTTGCGCCTGTTACCATGTTGTTCATCTTTCTAATCTCATGTAATTCTGTGGCATATGCATTAGAATATGGCTTGTTGTGGTTTCGTACTGCCTCTACAACTTTTTTGAAAATATAATCGTCTTTTTCCTTTAGTTTTCGTGAAATGGAATCAAGTTTTGATATCTGAAGCTGCAGCCTCTTTTGTGCCTCGTCAATCTTTGGTCTAAGTGGAGCGTCAGGCCTTACCTTATCCATTACCTTCTGTGATATGCTTTCCTTCTGAGTGTTCCATCTTGCTGCAAAGTTCATGATTAACTGTGCCATGATCTAAATCGATGTTTTAAACATTCATGTTCTGTGTATTGGTGTAACTGCAGTGACATGCCGCCGCAGTTACAAGTGTGATTGTCACCTTTGATAACACATGTTTCTAAATTCGAATTTTGAAACATTAATTATCAACATGATTATCCAAACGTAAATGTGTATATCTGAAATCCTGGTTTTGCTATCAGAGTAAGGGTATGTGCTCCTGCCTGCTGAGACGAAATGACATTATACAATCTGTTCTCTGACACATGAACTGTGCCATTTTGAGTGTCTTGTCCTGCGTCACCTGCTCCGACAGGATTTCCGTCAAGTAGTATCTGTACATCCACATTGGGGCCAGCAGCTACGATATCAACATCGCTTGCATAGTATGAAAGCACTATCTTGCCAGTGTCAGATGATAACTTCATGCTATCTGGTAGATTTTGCCAGTCTCCATCAAGATAAAAATGATCTTGCTGCAAACTAGAAGGAAGTGAATACATCACTGTCTTGTCTGGCTGAAAACCAGCTTGATTTCCAATGTAACTTCGACCCGTTGAAAAATCATATCCGAAATAAAGTTCTGGCGTTTGTTGGTCTGAAAATTCATGTGGTGCAAGATCTACTAGCGACATGTTAGCATCGACATTTAATCCAAGGGCTTGTGAGCGTTGCTCTAATAGCTGTTGTATTGTTTTTTCTGTTAGATCATAATCGCCCTCTCCAAAATGCACGTGTCGTATGTGTCCAAGATAGTCTGTCATGTATTCAGCAGGCCAGTATCTATTGCCAAAGGCATCCCATGTGCTGTGATCACTGTCTAACACAACAGGATATGTTATGTTGTATTTTTGTACAGCCATGTTGACATTGTCGATATTTTTTTCAAATTCAAATTCAGGCGAATGGATTCCAACTATGAGCAGTCCCTTGTCTGCATATTTTTTATTCCATTCTTTTAGGTGTGGGAGTGTTCTAAGACAGTTAATGCAACTGTACGTCCAAAAGTCATACAGTACGACCTTGTTTTTCATAGACTCTTTTAGTGCATCTGGTGTTGTATTGATGTAACCTGTAATTCCAACTAGAGCAGGGGCTAATGGGTACTGGCTTTCATCCGTTGGCATTGATGATGCATTATTAGAAATTGGCTGAAGCGGGTTTGAGTTTTCGTTTATTTCTGGCTTGTCTAGTGATGTAAAGTATAACGCGATGCCAGCTATTGCCACTATGACGATTATTCCAGTTATGATGGCATTTTTGATCTCTTTTTTCATCTATGTCATCATCCTAACAAGATATTATTTAACAGAGGAAAACTTGCAATATCTGCTAACTGGTTTGTATACACCAAGACCCCAAGTAGTACAATGAGAGATCCCATGATGATTGAATAATATTTCAAGTGCTTACTCATCGACTTGATGAATCTTGTAAATCTTGAAAAGAATACGCCCATTAGTATGAACGGGATTCCAAGCCCAATGGAATAGCTAAGCAACAAAACAAAGGCATGACCTGGTGAGGTGGCGGCAAGTGTCAGAATGCTGCCCAAGATGGGCCCTATGCACGGGGTCCAGCCAGTAGCAAAGGCAAGTCCGAAGACAAAAGAGAGCGGATAACTTGTTTTTACTCTACTTGGGATTATCTTTTTTTCAAAATTTAATCTTGATATCTTTGAAGACAATAACATGAAAATTCCAAATGCGATTATTATGATTCCACCTATGTGGTTAAAGTCAGCAAGTAACTTTCCTGCGCTAGTTGATACCACACTGTTGAGTACGACGCCTAGAACTGAAAAAACAACTGTAAACCCAGCTACGAAAAATATTGTATTTAACAAAATATTCAGTCTGCTTGCAACAAGATTTACTGTACCGTTTGTTCTTTGAATCTCCGATAACGTAGTTCCAGAAATATATGCAAGAAAAGCAGGAATCATGGGTAAAATACATGGGGCAAGAAAAGAGCCCAACCCTGCTACAGCTGCAATTCCTATGTTTAGTTCTACCATGTACTAGATGATGGCTTTTTTTATTAATACCTTGTTCCAAATCTAATCCAAATCACGCCCATATGTTTTTGAACAAAAGATTCCCTATGAAATGCCAAGAAATTGTAATGGCAATAGATGATTGGTATCATAGCGTACACATGCAAACTAATTCTATATGAACAAGGTTCTAAATTGATGAAATTCTTGATACAACATGTCATCAATAGAATCAGATGAATCATGTCAATCTACATCTGCAGAAATTCAAGAAGAGATTTCAGAAGTAGACGCAAATGCAGATGAACAAGAGAAAACTCTAGAATTAGAATAATTTCTAATCTTGGGTCTTATTTTTTATTTGTAAAATTAAAAAAATAACTTTGGTATTTTGATAGTTTGTTCTAGTCTTTTAAGACAAGTCATGTAATTCTAAACTTTTTTCCTGCCTTTTCAAATATATCTAGTGAGCTTGCAATAATATCATTTGTCAACCAAGAAGTAACAGAAATTCGAATTCTTGCAGAGCCTAATTCCACCGTGGGATATCTTATTGGCTGTGCAAAAATTCCATTGCTTGACAAATATCGGCCAAACTCTACAGACTTTTTCTCATCTCCAATTATTACGGGGATGATCTGACTCTGAGAGTCTATCTGGTACCCCAGTGATTCTAGGCCTTTTCGTATCATGTCGACGTTTTTCCACAGTTTGATTCTTTTTTGTTCTCTGTTTGAAGACATCTTGTCTAGTGCTACTTGGACTAGAAAGTTTGGTAACGCTGAAGTATAGATAAAAGGCCTCGAGGTGTTTATTGCAAGTTCCACCACTTCTTTTTTTGAGGCAACATATCCACCAAATGCACCAAGACCCTTGCTAAGACTGCTAATGTATGCATCTATTTTTTTAGATACTCCGAGATACTCTGCAGACCCCCGTCCGTCGGTGCCTGCAACAAAATCTCCATGGGCATCATCGAGGATCAAAAATGCGCAGTATTTTTTGCACAACTCGGAGATCTCTTTTAACTTTGAAAAATCTCCATTCATGGAAAATATTCCTTCAGTAACTACAAACTTGCGACGCCTCTCTTTTTTCAGTTTTTTTTCCAGATCTTGTATATCATTGTGTTTGTAGATTGTCTTTTTTGCATGTGCCAGTTTGCAGGAGTCTATTATACTTGCATGATTGAGCTCGTCACTTAATATTAGATCGCCTTTTTGTGGCAAGATTGAGATGATTCCCAAGTTTGCCATGTATCCAGTTGGAAATGTAAGCGCAGCTTCCTGGTGTTTGTGTTTTGCAAGTCTTACCTCAAGTTTTTTAAATAAATTGTCATTGCCTGCTACAAGCCTTGAGCTTGACTGGACCTGCATCGGGGCAGTTTTGGTGTATCCTTGCCCAAGATAATCATTTGAGGACAAGTTGACAAGTTTTTTTCCTTTTATGAAAATGTATGGACCTGAAACTTTGTTGTCAAACAGATTGCGATACAGGTTAGATTTTTTTATTCCTTCCAGTCTGGAATTTATGAAATTAAATCTAGGCTTCAAGGCCTATCTTTGATATCATATCAAAGTCCTCAGCTGGGGGATTTCCTCCTATTGTTAGGTATCCTCCGGTGATTATGCCGTTTGCACCTCCAAGAAGAGCTTTTTCCTGTTCACTTGAGAGGTATACTTCTCTACCCCCTGCTATCTTTAAGATAGTTTTTGGCATTAGAAATCTAAAGACAGCTATTGTGCGCAGAATCTCTGACAGGGAAAGCCTTGGTTGCACCTCAAGCGGAGTTCCTTTTTGTGGAACAAGTATGTTTATTGGACATTCTTCAGGACATAGGTTTGCCAAGTCAAGTCCGAGCTCCAGTCTTTGCATTCTTGTTTCTCCCATTCCGATGATTCCACCGCAGCACAGCTCAAGACCTGTTTTTTTTACTATCATGTTGGTATTCATCCTGTCATCATATGTGTGAGTTGTACATATTTTAGGAAAGAAACTTCTTGATGCCTCTAGATTGTGGTTGTATCGTTTTACCCCCAGTTTTTTAAGCTGCAACGCCATGCTCTCATCTATGAATCCTAAAGAGCAGTTTACCTCAATTCCGACTTTATCGTTTATCTCTTTTATGATATTGCAGATCTGTGAAAAATCACTCTGAGTTGGACCACGCCATGCGCAAACAAGGCAAAAACTTTTGATTCCATCTTCTTTTGACATTTTAGCATTTTGAACGATAACATCAGATGGTAACAGCTTGTATGTATCAATCCCGCTCTTGTAGAATGCTGACTGGGAACAAAACGTACAGTCCTCTTGGCATTTTCCTTTTTTTGCATTAATCAGAGATTCCACATCAACTAGATTGCCACTAATCTTACGAGTAATCTCATTTGCGGCATCTGACAAAAACTGTAATGACTCGTCTGAAACATTGAAAAGTTTTTCAGCTTCTTGTTCTGTAATATTGTATCCTGATAATATTTTGTTCTTGCATAAAGTGATAAATTCTTGTTCTGGAATCATAGAATGAATTTTTTGATTCTATTAATTAAGATTGTCATGGTAAACTGACAAGACTTGACCGGTTTACTATTTTGAAATGCTGAACAGGTTCAAACCACTATCTTTTCTGTGACTTTTTTTATGGTATCTATTACACCGTTAACCAAAAAATCAAGCTCATTTTCTGGTATTGCAAGGGGCGGCACAATCATTACTATTGACCCAAGTGTTCGTAGGTAAATTTTGTGTTTTTTTGCCTCATTGAAAATTCTTTGATGGATTTTCTTTTCAGGTGCAATTGGAGACTTTTTTGCCTTGTTGCTGACAATCTCTATTCCCATGAGCATTCCCTTGTGTCTTACGTCACCAACTAGCCCTAGCCCTGAAATCTCGTCAATTCGTCTTTGAAGATACAAAGAGTTTTTTTTGATCTTTGAGATGATGTTGTATTTTTTGTATAGTGCAAGGTTTGTAATCGCAGTCGCACAAGCCAAGGGATTACCAGTAAAAGTATGTCCGTGGAAAAAGTGTTTCATTTCTTGATGCTGTCCCAAAAATGAATCATACACTCTCTTGTTTGCTAGCGTTACTGCAAGTGGTAAATAACCAGCTGTTAGCATTTTGCCAAAAGAGACTATATCTGGGATGCTTTCTTGGCTTTGATATTCTACCATGGAGCCCAGCCTTCCAAAACCTGTGGCAATCTCGTCTAGTATGAATAAAACGCCATGTTTTCTGCATAAGGTACCAATCTTTTTCTGAAATCCGTCTGGATATATGGTAATACCGCCAGCTATCTGGGCTCCACTTTCCATTACAAAAGCTGCAATGTTGTCATTTTGTGAAAGTGTGTTTTCTATTTTATTTATGCAATGGTTCTGAAACTCCTCAAAAGTAAAACCATTTGGAATTCTGTAACTGTTTGGAGATGGGGTGCTAATTACAGGAAAGAGAATGGATTTGTATCTTGAAAAGAAAGATGGAACATATCCCAATGACATTGCACCAACGGTATCTCCATGGTATCCATTTTCAAGTGTGACAAACTTTGTTTTTTTCCTCTCACCTTTATTGTACCAATACTGCAACGCCATCTTTGCAGAGACTTCCATGGCAGTAGAGCCGTCATCTGAATAAAACACCTTGTACATATTAGGTGCCAGTTTCACAAGTTTTGACGCAAGCTCTTCTGCCTTGTCATTTGTAAGATTGAAAAGAGACGAGTGCTGTAGTTTCCTTGTTTGTGTTACCATTGATTTTACAAGTTCGCCTCTTGAATGTCCCCATACATTGCACCACATACTTGCAACTCCATCGAGCAGGCGGTTTCCTTTAGAGTCATAAAGCCACATGCCTTTTCCTCGTACTATGACATCAAAATTTGGCCATTCGTTCATCTGTGTGTATGGATGCCAAACATAGCTACGCATGTGGCAGTCTAGACTTGTCGCATTAATAATGATACGGAAGATAAAATCATATGCAAGTTTGGCTAGAAATTAACAAATGTGTTTTTATTATTTTAGAAAAAACTAGACTATATGATCACTATGATGATATCCCAAGTAATTTCAAATGACATGTTGACTAGTTACTTTTCGATCCTCACGGTTCTTGAAGGGCAGTTTTAAACTGTCTATTATGAATTTTACTGGGTGTATACAGCAAACCCAAAACAAATGTTAAGAAACATTCATTCGGGATGACAAAATAACCCAAACTAATGACAACTGTATTTAAGATAAATAAGATCTGTGATAAAATACTATGTGACAAAAACATACGAATTGTTGCAATTTCTTATAGGGAGAATTTCTTTTTCAAGTCACAGCCTGGAATAAAAATCTACCAAACCAAGCAGGAAATTGAAAAATCATTAGCCAATGCCACATTGAGGTGGGTTAGTAGGAGGTCTCTATTGTCAATAGGCAAGCCCATTTATGCAATGGCAAAATATGAAAAAGTAAAACGAATTACGATACCCTTTGGAAGATACGGGATAATTTTATGCACTGTAAACAAGGACTCTGATGCCGATTTAATAGCTACTCAAATGATAAAGATATTAAAAACATACAAAGAGTAAAAACGCAATCTTTCTACTCTCGTACAAAAAATAGACGCAACTTTACTCTGAACTGTGATTTGTTATAAAATCGCCATAATCTAAATTATTGCCTAAATGATAATACGATCCAATTTTATGTAACGGTGAAAAAACGAAAGGCAATCAGCAAGGCTACAAAATTAGTATATCTAGAGGTCAGAGTTGGGAATATGCTATATACAAAAATCAGGCACTAGAGATTTCATGTTTGGCATTGAATCATAAAAACAATGGTTCTGTAGATAAAAGACATTTCAACTCAACGCTAATTTTTGCATTTGTTTTTTCTGGCTTGACGGTATTTTATAATAATCCAATAACTGGTGCATGTGTTGATCAAATGACTTTATTGCTGATGCCTGGACTTGGACACCAAACTATGCATGTTTACGCACGATTCAATATGTGAAAGAGTAACGTTGGTTGTTTTCCAAACCATGTCATCAAATACATGTAGTGTGCTTTTTTCATCGCGTAATTGATTTTCATAAAATCTATTTTCAAGTATATGGCATAGTGCAAAATAGTCATCTAGTACGTGAAAGTATTGCCTGTACAAATCAGAATATGCCTGAAATTAAAATGGCAATTTAGATTCTATCTTCTTAATTGTTCTTGTAGTGCTTCTTTTGAATAGCTGTGACGGAAGTTTTGCTGGCTCTTTTTTTACGTGATTATTTTTGTTCAATTTCTAGGTTATGTCAAACATGTGCCTGATAATTAAACTTGTACAAAGTCCATTGCTTTTCTCTATTTTTCTTTAGAGTGTGATTCTTTATGCTGTTTGGCATGACCAGTGATGGGTAGAGTTTTTTGTTGCAATTTCTCCTAAAAAGATTTGTCTTTTGCAGGCTCTATGGATCTGCATAATAACAAAAAACAAACGTGTTAAGAAATGTGGTTTATAATCAAAAAAAGGAAGATTAATGGTGATGCATTCTTGTTGTAAATATTCCAACGCCTGCTAACAATCCAGCTATTCCCATTCCGACTCCCCATGCCATACCTTGAAGGGGTCCGTGAGGATCGTTGGCAGCTGTATATTGCACGCCTGTGGCAAAGGCATTTGGTGCTATGTATGCAATGGCAAGTAAGATTAGCACACCAACAAAGACGCTTGCGTTTATTTTTGTCATGATGTAACTGCGTCACGATTTCATTTAAAAAATAGGGTTACACTGCAATAGAATGTATTGCATCACAAAAAAACAAACATACTAGATTTTAATTGTTATTTTACAAATATCTTGTAGTAAAATGCAGTCATTTTTCCTACCGTTTTTTGACTAGCGTGTTGTCAAGCATGTTGAGAAGACATGGGGTCTTCTTGTAGCGATGATTGAACATGCAGAAAACCGTTGCCTGTTATATGATATGTCTAGATCATGTCTTACTGTACCTATCTTAACTTTATATTGTAAAATTACAGTTGAAACAAAAATTCAGAGACAAATTAATGTGCAAAAATACAAAGGGTGGTTTTTCAAAACATGAAACAGTAAAACGTGCTCGTTTGCAGGTGCTATGAAAGAACAGAATTCAACTGGATTTCATTATTCTCCGTATCCAGGATCAACTTTTCCTGCAATTCTTGTAACATCCATATCAGCCGCAATGTCTTGGATTTTTCCTATTTTCATACGTCCCACGACATGAAGAACACCTTGTTTGTCCCCATGTTCTACTTCCAGTGAGTATTTTTCTCGTAGTCCATTCATTTTGACGTCTACATCGATGCCTGACTTGTATTCTATGATTGCACTTACATCAGGTTCAGTCATATCTTCGCCTGAGAGTTTTTTTTCGAGATAGATTATACGATGGACCAGACTAGGATCGACATTTGGCATGGCTTGTTTCAGCTTTGATATATACTCGTTGTATATTGATTCTACATCCTGTGTCATGATTATGTGATATACTGAATATTATTTAAAAGGTGAGCAACATTTTTTGGGTTTGATCCATGGTAACTAATCTAGATTCAATGTAACGTGACTCTAAGGAATACATCAATTTTAAAGAACTTGCAAAGTTTCGTAGCTGATTACATGAAAATTGCGAATATGAAACCTTGAAGAGATACAACTTCTATAACATGAAAGTCGTATTTGCATGTAATTTTTTAATCATGATGACGTATCTATGTCATGACAGAACAGACTCCACCTAGAAGCGACGGTGTTACAAGAAGAGACTTTCTCAAACTTCTTGCAGCTGGAAGCGTAGCACTAGTGTTTGCCCCGTTTGTACCTTGGGGAAAATTCATGCCAAACCCCTCAAACATTGTACCGTCAAAAGTTCAAGTGGTCTTGCCAGACGGAACAGTGGCCAATGTTAAGACGTTTCCAACTAATAGTTCTGAAGTAATATCCTATCCGAAAAGTGGAGATCCTGTGCTTGATTCAGCACCATTTAAGCAATGGCAGTTTGTACGGTTGCCAGAAGAACTGGGGGGTGGAGCAGATGATGTTAGTGCGTTTCGGGTTTATAGCATGGTCTGTTTGCATCTTTGGTGTCTGTGGAAGTACTGGCCTCAACCAGGGAGAAGAAGAGGAGAATGTCCCTGTCATGGAAGTATGTATCATATGGAAAATGGAGAGGCATTTGCGGGACCTGCTTCTAAT
>JBOGRA010000052.1:0-11366 GCA_050749325.1 Nitrosotalea sp.
GATACTGTCTAGGATTTTTTTTTCATACTTGGAAATTTCGGTACTCCTTTCTACTGTACGTTCTGCCTGATTGAAATCCTTCTTGAAAAGGGATAGACAGGCTTCGTCAAGTACAGCTAATGCAAATGTATTCAATTCCTGAATTGGTTCAAGTACTGATTTTTTGATAGGTTTTTTAAATTCTAGCAGATCCTTGGCCAATTCTGTGGCATGGTCTCCAACGCGTTCTATGTTCTTAACAATTAATCTGTAACCAAGACAATGGTGTGGGCTCTCTATCCCCATCTCCTTTAACATATGCTCATTTTGAATTGCAATCTTTAGCTGTCGTATTATGTAGAAACTGAATCTATCAACTTCATCGTCGCTGTCGATCACTTCCTTTGACAAGTCATAGTTGGCTTCTCCTAGGGCAAGCAATGCGTCATTTTGCATGGATTTTGCAATTATCAGCATTCTCTTTAACGCCCCATCAACTGACAGCTCAAATAGATTTATCAGAACCTGAATAGTAAGTCCCTCTGTTGAATCTGCAATGATTTCGGTGCCCATCAAGATTCCCTTCACTGCTCCCTTGACAGCATTTCTTTGAGACGGTTTTAGTCTTCCAAGTTTTGGTTTAACATTTATGATGTTAAAGCCAAGCAGGTATAATGAAATAAGCTTCCTGATAATTACAGCTCCCTCATCCTCTGGTTTTATCTCAACAGTTGCATCTTCGGTAACCACAGGTTTGTTGTGATGTTTTAGTGGAACAATCTGTAACGTGGAAACTCCCTGTCGAACTACGGCTACTTGATCTCCCTGTCTTAATCCCATGTCAGCAACCCATTGTTTTGGAAGTGAAACAATATAGGAAGACTTGCCGGTGAACTGTATTTTTCTCATCTCTTCGGTATTTCCCATATAATTTTGCACTATTGCTTATTCTATATAGTTCTTCGGTTCTACTATATAGTATGATATTCATTATAAAAATAATTAGGGGGCTTTGCAAATGACAAGTTAGAGATGGACTCCATTCTGAAGATCAAGTATACCATTGACGCACTTTTTGGTATTGGTGTATCAAAACACTTGCCAAAAGATGTCAGATTCACTTATTCAAAAAAAACTGGTAGAATCCAACATGTATATCAAAATGATATGTTATTGTGTACATTACGAATAGATGGCGGGCTTGCAATCACTCCAAATTTTGCTCAAATGTTAATGAAAAGCAAGAAATTTAGAGAAAATTGTGTAGAAGTAGACGATGATTCAAAGCCATTTATTGAAAATGGTAACTCGGTCTTTTGCAGCCATATTACATGGTGTGGCAAGAATATCCTAATTGGCTCTGATGTTCCGGTTTTACATGGAAATAAAGTCATTGCTGTAGGTAGAGCCATTCTTTCATCGAAAATGATGAGTTCTTTGAAAAAAGGGGCTGCTGTGAGGATCAGAGATAGTTTAAAAAGTCTAGATTGAGGAATATGAGTAGAAAATGATGCGTGGCGGAAACCGAGAAATGCGTAGGATGTTGGACAGGATGGGCCTAGAAATGAAGGAGGTCAATAATGTTCAAGAGGTTATAATCAAGACTGATACAAAGGAGATCATAATAGCAAAGCCCGCCGTCACAGAAATGAAGGCCAAAGACAACTCTATCTTTCAGGTAATTGCTGAAAGTTATGAAGAAAGAGAACTTGAAGTACCCGTCTTTAGCCAAGATGACATAATGCTTGTAGCACAACAAGCCAATGTTTCGCCAGAAGAAGCAACCAAAGCGCTAACTGAAGCTAAGGGCGATCTGGCAAGAGCAATACTCTTGTTGACAACTAAATGAGCTCCGTTGATCAACATTAGAATACAAAAAAACTTTAAATTTTCAAAGAGAACACACTAGTTATAGCGTATCAAACCCAAAGTAACATTGCGGTTGCAACTGTACATGGTAGATCTTATTTTAAATTTGTCAATACGCTAAAGAATCTAAAATTAGATTATGACTCTGTTCTGCCAGAAGAAATTACAAATTCTGATAGGAGGCTAATCCTTACAACAGTTGACGAATCATCTAAAATACAAAGTAATTTTGTTCTATTTGATGATGAATTTGATTGTGATCCTACAATAGTACGAGGCAGAATAGTACAAAAACTGGAATCTGGAATTCATCATAGTTCATTAATAGTAGGAATTGATCCTGGTAACAGAATAGGGCTTTCTGTGTTTTATTACGAGAAGGAGATTGAGAGCTCTATTTACACATCAGTTGATGACCTAATTTCTCATATAGTAAAAGTTCTTGTTGGACTGAGTGCGGAACGAAAAGTAGTCAAGGTAGGAAATGGAAATATGCAAATTGCAAAACAGATAGCCAATTTGCTAAATCTTCGTTTTTGTTCCCATTTTGAACTAGAATTTGTTGATGAACGCAGAACATCACTTAGGGTTAAGAACTATAACAAGCGAGGAATACGTGACAAGCTATCTGCAAGATACATTACTCAAAGAGAAGGATATCGTCATCTTGTACTGCCTCTTTCAAGAATAGGGTAACAAAATCAAAAATCGATCAAGAACCTTTAAATATCTGCTCTAAAAACACAAGCAAAATTTGGAAAATCTTGATTTTCAAAATAACATACGTATTTATAGAACATTTCTTCGCTTTTTCTGAAAAGTATTGCTCTGATCTTGGGAGTCATATGTAATTTTTATAAAAAATAATACTTTAAATTATAAAAATTTCTGATCCATGCTTAAATTATACTATTACTATATTGAATTACACAAGGTAAAAAGTGACTATAGAATGACATGTAAAGGAATATGCACAAGATACAAGGCACAGAAGCCAGTAGGTACGGGACGTTACGCATCAGGACAAAAAAGATGTCAAATCTGCGAGATCTTCATAAAATGGGAGGGTCTTTGGTGTCCTTGCTGCGGATACAGACTAAGAACTAAACCACGAAACCTCAAGTATAAGGCAAAACTACGAGCAAGAGTCGAAGCCGATCAATTAGAAGCTGTTACTGGAAGGGCTATGGAAGTAGAAGAGATAGCACCAGTTGTAGTAAAATCTACAAGAAAGGCAAAGACGACCAAGGCTAAATCTGTAAAGAAAGTAGCAATCGAATCTGTTACTGGAAGGGCTATGGAAGTAGAAGAGATAGCACCAGTTGTAGTAAAATCTACAAGAAAGGCAAAGACGACCAAGGCTAAATCTGTAAAGAAAGTAGCAATCGAACCTGTAGCAGTATAGGCGTAGTTAGCTGTTGATATCACAAGTCGGGTATAAGAAAAAAACCGTCACCGTGAATCAACGAGAATTTTTGGTTCAAATAGTTCCCTTCGATAATGGAGATTTTATTTCTATAACTGAAGGGAAGGAGAAGATTGGAATGCTAGTTGTTTCAATTGGTTCGGGTGGACGTACTAGTACTGCTACAGTAATACCATCAAAATCAGAAACAATTTTTCTCAAGATGGTATCTGAACGCGTAGCTTCAACTATTAATGGCATTTGTATTTTTTCATTAAATATTCAAAAAGAATTGGAACTTGACAGTATGAAGGTTCTAATGAATGAAATAATGGAGATTATACGACAATGAGTTCTGATCTACGAAATTACCTTGGCAAGATTGCTAGAATAAATGAATTGGCAATTGTGAAAAAGAAAGTCTCTACAAAATACGAGATAGCAGCTGTTACTGCAAAACTTGACGGCTCAAAGGCTGTTCTGTTTGAAAACATCAAGGAAAGCAAATTTCGCGTTGTATCAAATCTTGTTGGCACAAAGAGAAGGTTTGCAATTGCAGTAGGATCTACAGAAGACAAAATTCACGACAAAGTAAGTTATGCTATCAACCACGCATCAAAGCCTAAAATAGCAACAAAAGCCAGGTTCATGGAAAATCATTCAAAAAACCTCTATGATCTACCTATGATAACACACTTTGAAAAGGAACCAGGCGCCTTTATCACATCCTCCATAATTTATACGCAAAATCAGGAGACTGGAACCCAAAACTCGTCTTTTCATAGGCTTCTCAGACTTGACAAGAACCACTTTTCAGTAAGAATGGTCGAAGGAAGACATCTGCATAGATCCTATATGTATACCAAAGAGCATGGCGAGGATCTGCGTGTAGCTATTACCGTAGGGGTGCATCCTGCCATATCAATAGCAGGTGCCTATCAGGCTGAATGGGGCAAGGACGAACTTGAAATTGCAAACGTTTTGCTAAACAAGAAACTTACACTGGCAATGTGTTCCCACTCCAAAATCTTCGTGCCATCCGAATCCGAGATAGTATTGGAGGGCCGTATACTCAAGGACAAGACCCACAAGGAATGGATGGTGGAGATGCTCCGTACGTATGACTTTAAGCGAGAACAACCAGTCTTTGAGCTTGACAGGATGTATTTTAGAAACAATCCCATCTTCCATGATATCCTGTCAGGATATGCAGAACACCGATTGCTCATGGGAATGCCAATTGAAGCAAAACTAAACAAAAATCTCAAAAAGCTATTGCCACAGGTAAAAAGTGTAGTACTGAGCGATGGGGGATGCAATTGGCTTCATGCCATAGTGCAAATTTCAAAGAAGAAAGAGTCTGATCCAAAGAAGGTAATCAATGCAACCTTTGGTGCTCACAGGTCACTCAAGCATGTAACTGTGGTAGATGATGATATTGATCCGTCCAATCCAGTGGAGGTTGAATATGCCATAGCGACAAGATTTCAGGCAGACAAGAACCTTGTGATAATACCAAAGGTGCGCGGTTCAAGCCTTGACCCGTCAAGTGATCAAAAAAATTTACTTACCACAAAGATGGGAATTGATGCAACCAAATCTTTCTCAAAACGCTCGGAGGGATTTGAGATTGCAAAGATTCCAGGATCAGAAAAAGTCTCTCTAAAAAATTATTTCAAGTAATCTATCTTAATGCAGAGTCTACCATGAGTGCAATAAACAAGATTGCAAGATATGGACTAGAGAACTTGAACAGTGTCCAAGATGCCCTCTCTGAAGGTTTTACAAGAAGCCATATGCTCAATGCTATCATTATTGCGCCTGATGCTATTGCGCTGTAAAGATAGATTGCATGGAACAAATGTTTTCCAGACGCATCTGTCATGAAAAATGGTAGCACGCTGAACAACACCATCATCAAGGTAGTTCCAGCTATTACTCGAACTGATGTCTTTTCAGATTCGACTGCAGTAAGCATGGGGACTTTAACTTTGTTGTAATCGTCCTTGACATGCAGGGTGAGACTCCATATGTGCATTGGAATCCAGACAAAAACCAATCCCGCCATGACCAATCCAAGATCCCACATGCCAGTTGTTGTTACTGCCGCATAGCCAATCATTGCGGGAGCCCCTCCTGAGAATCCACCTAAGACAATGTTTGTCCTGCTTCTTCGCTTTAGAAATTTACTATAAACTAGAATGTTATCTGCAAGCCCAAATGCCATAAAGATGCCCGCCCACATGTTAATTGCAAATGCGCAAACTAGTGATATGCCGGCAAGAATTAATCCAAAGTACAGTGCCTTCTTTGCTGGATAAATTCTTCTGCTTGGAATGGGCCTATCCTTTGTCCTTTCCATTATGGCATCAATGTCTCTATCGTTGTAGTTTGTTAGTGTGTTAGCTGCAGCCGAGCCTGCTATGACACCAAAGGTTACAAGTGCCCAAGTCAGGGCAGATACTGGAATGTGATATATATTAGAAGCAGTATATGTTGCGCCCATTGCGGTAAAGACCAAAAGGTACCATATCTTCGGCTTGGTTACTTCATAGTACGTCTTAATTCTGGAACTAGCTTTTGTTGTTAGCAAACTCTGTCCTTTTTTGGAGCCTTTTTGTTATTTATAGGTTGAAAATATTGGATTATTTAGCAGCCTTGTAGGGCATAGGTTTTGTAGTCCTTTTCATCTCAATGAAACTTTCCGAGCGTTGAACTCCTTGTATTCGTCCAATCCTCTCTGATATGAGCCTGTGCATTTCATCTAGATTCTTGGCATACATTGTAACAATTATGTCAAACCTGCCTGTTACTTCTGAGATCTCCCTTACCTCAGTTATCTTTAGCAGCTCCTCAATTACATGGTCTCTCATCTTAGAGTCCATGTTTATGCCCGTTAGGGCTTTTACAGTATATCCAAGTTCCCTGTCATTTACTATGATGGTAAAACGTTCAATCAACTTTCTTTTGATGAGTCTCTTGATTCTGCTGTAAACAACGGACGAGTTTACGTTTATCTTCTTTGAGATTCGAGGAACTGAAATGTTTGCATCCTGTGATAACTCTGATAAAATTATCATATCTAAATCATCAACTTTTGCCATTCAAAACACCATTTATTGTGAATAAATGGATCTTAATAAACTTGTTATTATAATTTTTCTATAATTTGCAGTAGATTAGATGTACCCTTTCTTGTATAGCATTTCAGCTAACAAGACAGCTCCTTTAGCAGAGCCCATCTTCTCGTTATGTGAGAATAACACATACTTTATACCATTATCAAAAACTGTATCCTCTCTGATTCTGCCAACCACTGTTGTCATACCATCATTAATCTCACGATCTAATCTTGGCTGTGGCCTTGTTGGGTCTTCATGAACTATGAGATAGTCTTTTGGGGCAGATGGAAGACCTGCCACACTTATCTTGCTTGAAAACTCTTGCATGGCTTTCTTTACGCTTTCTGGGTCAGTGTGAGCTGCTGTTTCAACGAAAACAGATTCCGTATGTCCATCAATTACTGGAACTCTTGTGCATGTACAGCTAACTTTCAGTTTGGCCGGATCTATCTTACCATCGACTAGCTTGCCAAGAATTTTTCCTGTTTCAACTCTAACCTTCTCTTCTTCCTTTGGTATGTATGGAATTATGTTATCGGTAATGTCCAATGCAGAAACACCAGGAGACCTTCCGGCTCCGGACATTGATTGCATTGATGTCATGATTATCTTTTGGGCGCCAAACTTGTCCAAGAGTGGCTTCATTGTGATTGCAAGACCTGTAGTGGTACAATTTGGCAGAGGTGCTACAAATCCCTTCCATCCTCTGTTTTTTCTCTGCTGATCTAAGAGTGCAATATGATCGTCATTTATTCCTGGAATCAAAATTGGTACATCTGATTCATATCTGTATGCTGCTGAGGTGCTAATGACAGGTATAACCTGGGCAAATTTTGACTCAATTTCTCTTGCAGCTTCGCTTTCAACGGAACTGAAAACCAGATCAAGATTTTCGGGTTTGATATCATCAACTGACTCGATGATCATGTCCTTGACATATTCAGGAATGGATTCCCTGAGATGCCATTTGAGTATGCCACTATTTGGGTCTCTTATGGCGTCGACAAACTTTTTCTTTGCAGATCTTTCTGACGCAGCTATCTGTTTTACCTCAAACCATGGATGGTTGTTTAAAGCCAACACAAACTCCTGTCCTACTGCTCCAGTAACGCCTATGACAGCTGCCCGTTTCTTCATATGAAAAAATCCTGCTCATACAATTAATATTTCTTTAGCAGGGATCCAAAACACAACTAAATACCCATGATATATCATGAGGGTGTGAGACTCGGAGTAGAACCTCATGTTGCCAATCACAAGATCGTAACCCATGGAGGAATTTATTCTGCAGGACTTGAATTTGATTCAAAAATACTAGATTTTAGCTCAAACGTCAATCCGTTGGGGTTTCCACCTGCATTAAGAAATGATCTGAAAAAAAATTCTACCTTGTTTTCTGTATATCCTGATTCAGATTCAACCCGGCTGCGGGATCATTTGGAAAAATATACTGGAATTCCAAAAAATCAGATAATAGTAGGCAATGGGGCTACCGAAATAATTTACAACTTTAGCAAGGCATTTTTGAACAAGCGCAACGTGCTAATTCCAATACCTGCATTTGGCGAATACGAGTCGGCAGCAAGACTGAATGGTGCCAGAGTTTCTTATTTTAAGACCATGAACCTAAATCAAGACATTGATAATTTTCTAAAAACAATTTCAAAAAATCAATGCATCTTCGTTTGCAATCCAAACAATCCCACCGGTGTTCTCATTAGCCAAAAAAACATGCTCAAGATCTTAGGTCTCTCGCATGACAAATCCACTCTGGTCTTTGTAGATGAGTGTTTCATCGAACTTGCTTCAAATCCAAAAGAAAGCATAGTATCCAAACTGCGTGAATTTGATAACCTTTTCATCTTGAGGTCTATGACAAAATCCTTTGGACTTGCAGGTCTACGAGTAGGATATGGACTTGGAAGCAAGAAGATGGTTGGTATTATAAACAAGATCAAGATTCCATGGAATGTTAGCGGTATTGCTCAAAACATTGCAATAAGGGCGTTATCGAACAGATCACATATAGAAAAGACAAGAAAATTAATTGAAAAAGAACGCAAGTTTCTGAATAGCTCAATATCAAAGATTAATGGATTTTGGTGCTATGATTCTGACGCAAATTTTATTTTGATAAAATCAAAAATAAGCTCAAAGCAACTGCAGAAAAAATTGCTAAGAAAAAATATCTTGATAAGGGATTGTAGCTCGTTTAGGGGACTAGACAACAAGTTCATTCGAATTGCTGTACGAACCCCCAGTGAAAATCAAAGACTTGTCAAAGAGTTTGGAAAGGTATGACAAAAACATTAATGATTCAAGGAACATCTTCTGGTGCAGGCAAGACAACTCTTGTAACTGCGCTGTGCAGAATTTTTGCAGATGAAGGTTACAGGGTAGCCCCATTCAAGTCACAAAACATGTCATCGTACTCTTATCGCAGACATGATTTTGAGATCTCAAGGGCTCAAGCAATCCAGGCTATTGCAGCTAGGACAGATATTTCTCCACACATGAATCCCATTCTATTAAAACCGCTTGGAGATTACAAGAGCGAAGTCTTTGTCAGGGGAAAATTCTACAAAAAGATGTATGCTGATGAATATTACAAAAAGTTCTCTCTTACAAGGGGGCTTGAGATAGCAAAGGAATCACTTGATAATATAAGAGGAAGATATGATCTTGTTATTCTGGAGGGCGCAGGTTCTCCTGCAGAGATAAACATGCAAAAGTATGATATCGCCAACATGAAAATGGCAAAGTATTGTTCATCGCCAGTAATTTTGGTATCTGATATAGACAAGGGAGGAACATTTGCTAGCATAATAGGAACACTGGAGCTGCTTGAGGGAAAATACAAGAGACTTGTCAAGGGATATGTGATAAACAAGTTCAGAGGCGACATTGAGATTTTACGGCCTGGCTTTGTGATGTTAAAGAAGAAGACTGGCAGGCCAGTATTTGGAACAATTCCGCTCTTAAAATTTGATATTCCAGATGAGGATTCACTGCATGCAAATCCCAAACAAGTGTCATTTACTACAAGGTACCTTAGATCCCTTGACAAAGAGATAGAGCATTTAAGTCGCGTTGTGAGATCAAGTCTAAATATGAACGCGGTACGTGGTCTTTTGAAATGATACTGGTACTTGTTCTCTCCGTTGCACTTGCTATTGGGCTTGATCTTGTCCTTGGCGATCCAAAAAACAGGTACCATCCAACAGTTTGGATTGGAATACTGATTGGCAAATTTGTATCATTGGTAAGATTAAACAATCCAGCGTCGGAAAAATTAGGGGGACTGATTCTTGTTTTTTCTGTAACGATATTTGTTGCCGTTTTGGCGTTTTACATTGATCAAACCTTTGTGTATCTTAACCATCTTGATTTGATTGGATTCTCAAAAATTCTAGTCCTGGCAAGTTCTGTGTTTGCAATTGGATTGTTATTAAAGACTACAATTGCGGTCAAGGGAATGCAAAATCATGCATCGCAAATCATGGACTCTCTGTCAAGAAATGATCTTGATGATGCAAGGGCAAAACTATCAATGATAGTGAAGAGAAACACAAAAAATCTGGACAAGCAACACATCATTTCTGCTACACTTGAAAGCATAAGCGAGAATACTGTGGATGGGATCACAGGTCCTCTGTTTTACTTTGCATTTTTTGGTCTAGTGGGGGCATTTGTTTACAGGACCGTAAATACCATTGATTCAATGATTGGATACAAAACTGACCTTTTTAGAAATTTGGGGTGGTTTGGGGCAAATTGTGACAAGGTGCTAAACTTTGTGCCCTCAAGGTTGACAAGTCTGATTATGATACTTGCAAGCATAATTGCAGGAGGTAACTGGAAACACTCGCTTAAAGTCATGAGGCGAGACGGTCCAAAGACTGAGAGCCCAAATGCCGGATATCCAATGGCAACAATGGCCGGCGCACTGGGAGTCAAATTTGAAAAACTAGATCACTATGTATTGGGTGACGGCAGTACAGAGTTTACAGAGAAACATTTCAAGGCTGCCATTTCGATAATGAAAATTACAACTATTCTGTTTGCTATATTGTTTACAATTCCCATGGTTGTAATCTTGTCTTACTTGGGATGGTGGAGTTTTGTTTAAAGGAATCACCTCGGTAATTTCATTTCTAACAATTATTCCGTCAAAAAGCGCTGAGCTTGATATTGTTGCAAAAAACATGTATCTCTTTCCAATTGTTGGTGCATTAATTGGACTAGTGATTGGTGGTGCAGGTTATGGACTCTCTTTGTATATTCAGCCGCTAATTGTGGGTCTTGTTCTAACAGGGGCGCTTGTAATCATTACGGGAATACATCATACCGATGCTCTCTGTGATTTTGCCGATGGTATGATGGCAAAGGGAACAAAGGAAAAAAAACTCAAGGCAATGCGGGACCCGGCAGTAGGCTCTGCAGGTGTAGTTACTGTAGTTCTTTATGCAGCTGGGATGATAATGTCAATTTCCATGATGAAGGGTTTTGTTCTCTTTGAGGCAATATTGGTTAGTGAGCTTATGGCAAAGTTTGCCATGGTTCTACAAGCAAATAGAGGATCTTCTGCATGGCAAGGGCTTAGCTCTCCATTTACACAATACATGAAAAGTCCTGCCAAATTGGCTGTGGCAGCTATGCTGGCAATAGTGCCTACCGTTATCCTAGGCGGCATTACAGGAATAATAGTAACAGGTGTTGCTGTTGGGATGTCATTTTTACTTCTTGCTGTGGCAAACAGGAGCTTTGGGGGAATTTCGGGCGATGTCTTTGGGGCAAGCAATGAACTTGTAAGGCTTGCATCACTGATAATTTTTGCATCAAGATGATTGGTCTTGTAATGTGTGGAGGCAAGGGTACAAGGATGGAGTCAGTCCAGGAAAAACTCCTCCTCAAATACAGAAAACCCATTATTCAACATGTTATTTCAGCATTAGACGAGTCTGGATGTTTCTCAAAAATAATATGTGCTA
>JBOGRA010000053.1:0-11321 GCA_050749325.1 Nitrosotalea sp.
CTTGCATCCATTCCTGAATCTTCTTTGCTCATGCAAGATAATATGATTCAAAGTATTTACGCATTTAGCGAATCAACATTGTGCAAGAAGTATCAGTGTAGAACGAACTCCATCTATTCTTCTGATCTTTTCAGAAACCGTAGCGTTAATTTCATCAGTTGTCTTTGATTCTATTTCCACTACTATGTCATAATGACCTTCAGTGCCTCGCGCTTCTTTTACTCTATCTATTGTCTTCAATTCTTCTAGTACTTGTTCTTCTTGGCCATAGTCACATGCGATCATGACATATGCAGTTGGCATAATACACATACGGCGTCATAATATTTCAAGGAACCTATACAAACAAAAGTAATTTAGAACAACATGAAGCAAATGTAGTTTCTTGATTCATAACATTTAACCTCATCACAGTGATATCATTACTGAAGATATCATGGAACACGACGATGAGGAATCTGAAATTCTAAAAGGAATGTTTGATGAGATTATGAAAATTATTCGTCAAAAACAGATCAAAATGGAATCAATTGTGCAAAAAGCTATAGAACAAGATATGATTTCTCAGGATTCATTTAACAGGATTTACAAGATACTTGACGAATACGGTAAGAAAAAACAGTGGATTTAACCCAAATACGTGCACTATGATTCCGGCCAATTTGCGCCGCATGAGTAACATATGCTTCTCACTCCATTGTATCGCTCATCATAATATACACCACAGTTCAGAGATTCGCATCCTAGACAACTAACAAGATTATCTGAATCAAAAACTATGGTCTGCGATGGAAATTTGTGATTTAAAAGTACCATTATTGGGTGGGCCTTGCTCTTGTAAACGGCATATTTTCTCCCTTCAACTATGACAGATGTGTAGACCTGAATAAGATCACACTTTTTTAGATTTTTGATCTTCTTGTATGCAAGTGCTAGCGAGATCTTACATTCTTTGCTTATGTCAAGGACTGATTTTGGCGAATCAGTCAAAGATTCCAGTATTTTTCTAGAATATTTATCGCCAAGAATCTTGAAGATGGCATTAATAGTGTACTCATCTTCTACTGCCTTCCCTCTGAGTATCAATTTCATATTCATGATGTATCACGTTTAAGCAAAGTTGCTAGTTGATTATTGTCTTGAGACTCTGAAATAAAAAGAAATCTGTAACAATATGACTTTCATAGACGTATTTTTGATATTTTCTCCCTTGATCATAAACTATTAGCTAATCACGACATGACTGCCAAGTACAAAAGAGCATCAGATAACAACCAAGCAAAAAAAATCTTGGAGAGGCGCCTTTGGTAGGATCCTTCCCAATGCGAAGGTAACTTGCCTGCCAAACGACTGGCTAAGATACTATTCCAATGCAAAAAAAGGATCGTTTGGATAAACCTTCGATATAACATTTACAAAATGGCATATACAAGTACCTCACAATCAAAGCTTAATTTTCATAATCTTAGCTGATTTGTCAGAAGATTATCTTTTGTGAAATATTGTGTCAATTTCTGCCATTACAAGATGACTGTCATTTACAGCGTGTGCCAAGGATACAGTCACAATTTCATGTTAAGACGTTTTATCTTCTGAAGTATCGCATCATGATTTGAATTGGGTTCTGTGGATAGTATGAGCAAGCCATCGTCTAAAAAGAGAGTAATCAATTTCACTTTTTCCTTGGATGTCATCATCCAGTTGGTCTTGCCGAGGGCTTCGTTAAACATGTCCTCCCATGAGGCTTTTACTGATGCTTGATAATGAGCCATATTGCTCAGCTCTTCCTCAAGCAGAGGAGTGGTGTTTGGGCGTCTAGCAAAAGATATCAATTTTCTGTCTTTTATTCTGCCTACAAAACGAACCGAGTCATCCAGTCCTAAGATCTGTACACATGAATCCATCTGCTTGAAGCTTTGTGTCAATTTCAACATGATAGTATAGAAAAGGAAATTTAATTCTATGGATGTGTTATTGGCATACAGATATGAATGCAGTAGATCTGAAAATGTCGTTATTCAAATCCAAACTACTAGACCTTGGCAATATAATCAAGACATGGATCTAACTTTCCATATTTACAATAAACAAATCCAAGAGTATACGTCAACCTCTTGACGAGTTTTTCAATTCACGTCCATGATTTTGGGTCTTTTTTCCAGATACGAACGCCATCAACAAAAACCTGTTTTTCCTCTTCAAATACAGTATGCCATCTACCGTCATGAGGGAACATGGTATTCATCTCCCGTACTTTCTCATTAGTAGGCGCCGTATTCATAAGAGCCCCCCATCTCATGTTTTGGATTTTTGGCATTATCTCATTGATGTCATGCATGATTACCCTACCAACATGGTTCTTTTATGTGCTTTTTTTTAAAATTATAAAGGTATTTTAAGACTAGAATATAGTTTGAGCTAGACTTCTTGTTCTTCGCTGATTAACATTGTAATAGTAGAGACAATTTTGTTTACTCTTCTTATTTTACCAAGCATGTTTCTTATATCATCCATACTTTCACACTCTACTTTGGCAATTACATCATACACTCCATAAACTCCTTGGATCTCGCATTTGGCAGATTGGTTATCTTTTACAATTTCCTTTATTTTTGATATTATCTCAACTTCTGAATTGGGTTGACCATTTAGTAGAACGTATGCAGTTGGCACATAATATTTAGGAATCCGTGCTATTTCAGTATGGATACATTACAAATTTACATATAATTTCACATACAAATATGATAGCAGTCATTGGAGTCAAACAGTCAATCCCCTAACTAACTGTCCACTGGCTACATACACGCCAATGTTTTTTCCGTTGGTTGCTATCCAGTATATGATACGTGTCCATGAAATAAAAAGACTGTGGAACAGACAGATATTCTATTTTTTAATTTCAATTTCCATAGCGGGATTTATTACTTTGGCTGACTAATAATATACATGAGAAAAGAATTCTGCCACATTTGTAAAGAAGGCGGCAAGCAATGTGTTGATGTTGATACTAAAGGTGAGGTCTACCTCAAAATGTTTGAGGTAAGATGCTCAAAATGTGGCACCCTTTTAGTGGACTGATATTCCCATCCAAATTTGTGACTAGGTTAGAAGATTGTCAGTCAATTAATTCCCTATTGTTGTATAAAGACCATGACAACAATAGTAGGAATTAAGACAAGAGACGGGGTAGTCCTAGGCTCTGACAAAAGAGCAAGCAAGGGATTCTTCATAGGATCAAAGATAGTCCAAAAGATTGCAAAGATGGATGAAACACTGGCAGTAGCAATCGCAGGTCAGCTCTCTGACGCAGAGTACATAATCAAGGTAGCAAAAGCCGAGAGAAGACTCATGGAACTCAGAAGAGGATTTCCTCTAACTGTAAAAGAGTCTACCAGATTGATTGCAAATCTGGCCTACTCTGGTTTGAGAAATTATCAGCCATATTATGTGGAGTTGCTTGTGGCAGGAGTAGACCAACACGGTGCACATGTATATGCAGCTGACATGAGTGGCGCCATAACATCAGAAGACTTTGCCTCGTCAGGTTCTGGATCTCCCATCGCGTACGGAGTGCTTGAAAGCTTGTATAGCAAAGAGATCAAAAATGAGCAAGCAAAGGAGATTGCTACACGAGCTGTAGCCGCTGCAATGGAACGAGACCCAGGCTCAGGCAACGGAATAGATGTGCTGGCAATACCAATGATAACAACGGAGGTTACGGCATAAATGTCAGAATCTAGTTCAAACGCTGGAAGGTTTCCTTTCTATGGGCCGCAAGGAAGACTGGTTCTTGTAGACAGTGCACTAGAAGCAGTAAGTCGCGGATCAACCACGATAGGAATCAAGACTCCAAAGTTTGCCATACTTTCAAGCCAGATAAAACCAACACATCCACTGATAGAGCCATCTGAGAAAATATTCTCAATCGATTACCACGTAGGGGCCACAGGAGCAGGATACATCGGAGATATCTTGCAGCTAATTGATGCCCTAAGGCTAGAAGCTCAGAAACACAAATTGACATACGAAAGCCCAATAGATACAGATTCCCTGGCAAAACATCTCAGCACTTACTTACACAACTATACAACATATGCTGTAAGACCGCAGGCTGCTTCAATAATAATAGCTGGCTCAGATGAAACAGGGATACAGTTGTACCAAGTTGACCCAAGTGGCACTTTCTTTAGAGGTTCTGGCTTTGCCATAGGTCAAACATCTGACATAGCACTAGGTGTGGTAACAAAGGAGTACAGCGCAGATTTGACCCAGCAGCAGGCCATAGATCTAGCAAAAAAGGCAATAGAGAAAGCATTAGGGGAAAAACCAATTGTTGAGACAGGGGTTGTTCTTGCAGGCGAGAATACATTTCACAAGATTCCTTTAGACAAGTAAACTCTCCTCCTTCATTTTTTAAAGATATAGTTAGGAATTCACATTAACGTGTATGCTCTGAAAAAATGGACATGGTTTAGCTTTGCTTCAATACTAGACCAAGTTCGATGACAATTTTGGAATAAGAAATTGAAGTAGTTTTAGCCACGTCAGGTAGGTTTTCTGCATAATATGTCGCATCATATTTGTCCTGCCAGCTGGTCGATTTTGCTTCAACTACAAGTAGTTTTGCATCAGGGTTTGTCTGATGCGCTTGTTCCACATAAAGCGAGACATCTGAAGCTGAGGTGGGATTAGAGTTCGATGTACCAAATGGCTTGACAATCTCAAGACAGCCGTTTGTAACGGTACAGGGAGAAAGACCATGTTGAGTATTATATGCTGCAAGATCATTTTCCAAAGTAGGATCATCTGATGTAACAATAATTGCAATCATCGAGCCTCCACTTGCTGCAAATACAGATGGAATGGTAAAAGATGAAGATAATGTCATAATAACTATTACGCTAGTGAAAACGCTCTTTTTGTTCAACATGCTTTATCTTATACATTCTCGCCTATTCATTCTTCCCATCTGTGATTTGCACAAAGCGTCTTGGTAGCATATCTAAAATCATCTCAATATGGAGGAGGTTGTACTATGAGCTGTCCTCTCATGGTTGGGTAGTGAAATGTGCAATAGTAGGTAAATATTCCAGTGGTATTTGCATCAAATGTTATGGTTTTATTCTCACCTGGATGTACAACAACATTGATGTCATATGGCTTGTCAAGGATAGTAAATGAATGATTATCTCCGCCGGGTTCTTCAATGTTAAAAAAGTGGACTATTACTTTATCACCTTTGAAGACAGCCATGGTAGACATGCTGTAAATATCATGCGGCATTCCCATTTGAGTCTCATTAAGACCAGGTATCTCACTATCGAACATCCAGAATTCCCTCTTTTCTCCTGTGTAATGCTTCTGATTGTTACTTGTTTGAAGCATGTTCTGGCTATTTGTTTGAGATGTGGCAAGGAGTGACATAGATATAGCTATTAAGGCAATAGCAATTGCAGCGACAGATATTCCTAGTGTTAGTCCTAGCATTTGAGGACATGATAGGAATTATTGTCAGATGTGGCTTTTAATGATATCTACCATTCTCATTTACTAGAATGAAAGGCAACATATTATGCGTCATAAAGAATTGATTGCCATGAATAAAAAAATCATCATAGGAATTGCAGTGGGAGTTGTCATTATTGCTGCAATAATTGGTACAAAATCAATTATGGGAGAGAAAATAGAACTACCAGCCGAAGAACACACTGAAAATGCATTAAACCTACAAGAAAACAATCAATCTCAGAACAAATCACCTACTGGAGAGAACGAGCCGGGTTCTTCCGAATCTATAGAATCTGGCCCATGAAAAAGTATCTATTAAAGCCAAGTATGACAAGTTGATGTAGACATGGTTGAATCATCAATTACCCATTATGTACTTCTTGTTGCACATCTCATAGTGGGATTTTTACTTGTCTTATTTGCTGCCAAAGCATTCAAGAGAACAAAATATCTTCCCATGGCACTTCTAGTCATAGGTTTTACACTTTTGGTACTTGGAGAAACTGTCATGGAATACGCATTTTCGTTTGCCGGCGAGAGCTTGCAAAAAATAATAGAAGAGGGATTTGAGATATCTGGATTTATTGTACTAATCATAGCAGTCAAGAAAAGCTGAAAAAAATGACAAACGATGATGAGATCCTAGCCATATTAGGAGATGAATACGGTAGAGAGATACTTTCTGTATTGACAAAAAATGAGCTAAATGCCCAAGAAATATCAGTGATACTTGGCATTCCTGCCTCGACAACCTATAGAAAGGTCAAACAATTGGAAAATCTTGGACTCGTTAAAAAGACCAAGGTTGTGCGAACGCTTGAAGGTCTTGACGAAAGTTACTACCGCAGCCTGGTCTCAGGCATAGAAGTAAAGTTCCTAGATGGCGAGATTTCCTGCAAACTTGAAAAATTTACCATGGATGAAAAGATACAGAGATTGTGGGAGAAATTCTCAGAAAAATGAATTGATTTTATTGTGATATTTTGATCTTTTCTTTGTTCCAGTTTCGTAAAAGCAGCAAAGATACCACAACTATGGCACCCTGAGTAATTTTAGCCAATATGTCTATCATGCCTATATCATTTCGAATTCCAACTAGTGGAAGGTTGATAGTCCTTGATGCAATATAGAGTCCAACCAGCGCTACTGAGATTAGGCTTGCTATGACGTATGGCGCCCTGCTATGCAACCTGTTTTTGATCATCCATACACCCAATGGAAGGTATATGATAGCTGCGGTTGTAAATAACATAGTTTGGATCTGGCTACCAGCATCGTCAGATTCTTTCATTTGCGAGTAGGCCGTAACAAAATAGATCCCGCTGTTTGCAAGTACTAGAATTGTTGTAATCAAAATAAACTGTCTTGTGGATCTTTTCATCGATTGTAATCGGTATTTGGCATTTAATTGCCTAACTACCATTCTCATCGATGAAAATGGTAGAACCTATTTTATTTCATATCAAATACAAGAATAGAAGAACTTGTCAAAACACCAATACAGATCCGAGCTTGGCATAATTTCAGATATTTTATCGGTAACAATAGATTGTGGAAGGCACGGGGCAATAATATCATCCATATCCAGAAGAGCCAATCTGTCACATTATACAGTAATGGACAAATGCCAGCGGTTAATAGATTCTGGATTGGTGGAGTCTACCCATAACAGCAGAAACCGTACTTTTATTATTACGGAAAAGGGGATAAGATTTTTTCAAGAGATGCAGAAGTTCGTAGAAACCACACAGGAAATAAAAATACGATTCTAGGAATCGAGTCTGAAAGAACACTGACTGGAAATACAAAAAATGTAATAATAGGTGATGTTAATTTCTGTTTTTAATGTATAGACTATTCTTAACGATAGGAATGGTAACCAGACTCTTATAAGATAATAACAAAAACGTGTTATGAACAAGAAGATTGTCATAGGTGCCGGCATTGCAGTACTTGTTATTGCCATAGTGATAGTCGGCGTCAAGACTACCTTGGGGGATAAAGCAATAGGACTACCAGGAGAAGAGAATACCGAAGGCGTATTACATCTTCAAGAATCTAACACAACAACAAATGCAACCACCCAATCAACAGAATCTGGGTCTACAGAATCAAGTGAATCTGGACCATAATTTAAGAACCACCCTCCTAGTTTATTTTTTTTCCAAAAGCTGCGATATTAAAAGTGATGCTTTTAACGTATCAATCTCTTTTTCAGCAAAGACATACAATATATTCTCGCATAAAGGAAAGCTCATAGAAGTAACCTTGTCTCCAAGCGATATTGTAAATTTTGCTTGCCCAAGATAACTGTCATGTTCTCTGCGCATTCTTACACCTAATGCAATTTCCATTAATAGAATCTCTTGATCTTTTGAATCTCCAAATGCCTCTATTCCTTCTTTTTTATTTTCAACAAGCAGTCTGCCTTTATCATTAATTATTCCAACAAACATTATTTTGGAATCCAAGTTAAGGATCTCATCACAAATAGATTCAAGTGTATCGGATTGAGTTAACATCATGACATCACTGTGCTATATATTTAATAAAGCACTTACTACCATTCTCATCGATAAAAATGGTAGAACCTGTTTTATTCCGACTCGAATATTAATTATTCAATGAAATTATATTCATACATACTGATAGCACTTGTTATACTTGCCACAAGCGCACCAACATTAGCTCTTGCACAATATGAAAAAAGAGGCGATCAGGGAAGCACGATGATCCTAGCAATCTTTAGTTTAACATTATACGTTACAATATCCGCAATACTTGGTGTAGTTGGATATTCGGTTTGGAAAGTATACAAAATAAGAAGAAAGACTAAAAAGATATCAACGTGATCTTTATGCAAATTTTTTCTACCAACTCATACTTGAAAATATCAATAATAGTAGCACTCGTATTTGTTCCCACTATAGCCTATGCTGATGATGACAGAGGATTTAGTACAGCTGACAATCTTGGCTGGTTAGCAGTTGGATGTGGTACTGCAGCAAATCTCTCGCTTGTCATATTCAAAACGATAAGGAGGATTCCTGTCATGAAATTAGTTGGGGGCTCGGGCACCTCACAAAGTTTGACATCCATGTACCAACCAGTATTGAATTTTCACATCATGTTAAATTCTGTAGGATTCTTTGCAGGTTTATCGCATGGATTTATGCTCATTCGAGGACTGGATTATATCTCATTTTCAATGGCTATAGTCATAACGGTGTCAATGATTAGTGGCATATTACTTAGATTCACATCCGGTAAAAATTTAAAATTCTTTAGTAGATTAGTTCATGGTCAAGCTATTCTTGCGGCATTACTAGTGACGCTCGTTATTTTACACGTAATTACAAGGTGGGATCATGGGATTATTATGAATTACATATGATATGCGTTCAACTATAACCAAGATATACCTGATGCACTTATCGCGTCATAGCAGGCAGTATTCGAATCAGTGCTTAGATCATGGATCAATATTGTCTAAGATCAGATTTTTACTGGCTTGAACTCATAAAGTTCTAATCCTGTAAAACGCGGTTACACAAATACAATAGTTTGAGTTTGTCTTCAATTATACTGACTGAAAGAATCTATCTTTCCGCTATACTTGTTCTGGAATATTTTGGTTATTTGCTCAAATATACGATATGCGCTTACCATGGCTTCTGCCTTGTTTTTGTCCCCCATAGCGTTGCTCTCTACAATTGCATATCGCGATACTATCTTGAGGTTGACTTGGAATCTGTCGCCATTAGCCCATTGTAGCACATAGCCTCCGTCTCCATTTATAACCCCTATCCAGCGCAAATTACCAAACCATTTTCCAACAAGCTTGTTTACAATTTCTTCAACCTCAACAGTAGTAGGGATGTACAACTGGAGTACCTGAACAAATTGTAGATGCGGTTTGGATATTTTTCTAGACAAGTTCTCAATGTCCAGTCTTGACCTCTTTACCAGAATTGATCTGAGATTCTTACTTGGTCTATAACCTGCTTCACTTTTTTCTACAAGGCCAGAATTTTCTAGTCTATGCAAAGATCTTGAGAGGCTTTGTTGATGCATTCCCAGTTTTCTTGCAAGACCATTGAAGGTATATTGGTTATCAGATAAATCATTGTCTTGGTTTAATATTGACAAAACTTTTTTGTCATTTGCCTGAAAGTCATCAAGCGATATTGCAGTAGAGTCATCGATTATGAGTTGCACTATCTTATCATTTACCGTTATCTCTTTTTCCTCTGTCTTGTCCTCGATCCCAGTTTTGATTTCTTTGTTTTCCATTTTTTCTATCCCATAATGAGCTTATTACTTATTTAAGGATAGGCGGCACTGTCGCTCTATCTTCCTGTCGTGCTACCACATTTGTTAAAGATTTGTACAGTATGTTTAGTCTATTTTTTCTTGACCTTGCATTTCTTGAGCTCAGCCTTAATTTATTATTGCAGCATGGACAGCGATGCAAAGGATACGAGTGTACGTCGATGAAAACACCACACACAGAACATGGTCTTTGTCCTGCCACGAATCTAAATCCATCAGAGGGTCTCTTTGCTGCAAACCTGTTGCAGACTCCCTTACATCTCAAGATGTACCATTCTCTTTTTGATATATGCCAAAGTGCACATAACTTTGTTTGTATACGACATTGATAAAGTGACTAATAGTAGATGAACCTAGTCACAGGTGTTGTATACATCAAATGCATTGACTAGTGCACAAGTCACTAAACAGATCTAACTCTTGTTTCTAGTTGCAAAGGCATATCCAAATGATGTGGATATTATTGCAACTGCCAAGACAGGGCCTGTAAATTCAGGCATTATGGTGGACTTTGTCAGTATTTCATATGAAGCAGCAGATGCAATTATCATTGCGGTACCACTCAAGGCGTACGACATGTATCGAAAGCCTTTGGTATTGAATATCTTTGAAAAAGCAGAACGGAGTATGATACTATCAAATGTATCAATTGGAATCATACCTAGAGCAAAGAATCCTGCCAAGATCAATGCAGACTGGACGCCTGTAGTAGCTGACGCTACGGCAGATAATGAAATGGCGGAAATTTGCGTCGCAGTATCAAATCCCAGACCAAAGACTAGGCCTGTTACTAGTGCTGACCCAACAGGGCCTAACATTCCGGTTTTACTGAGAATCTTGCTTGCCAGTATTGCAGACCCGCTCTTGCCCCATTTCTTCATAGAATAGATGTTAATTGTACCTATTACTCCCAAGGCAACAGCTCCTATCACCCCTCCCCAAAATGCCAGATTGTCGGTACTAGTTATGCTTCCAATGACATAGATTATGAAAACCATTTCTGCCAGCACCGATATCATGTGACCTGTACTGAAACCTGCTCCTACCCATCTTGATCTCTTGATTGCGTTATGCAGTCGAACCAAGTTATCAATAGCTGTAATATGGTCAACATCAAGAGCATGACGCATGCCAAGTAGAATCATAGTTGGAAGGGATACAGCAACAAACGGCCACAGGTCTACCAATTAGATTTCCCCATGTCTCAACAGTAGGTATTGACGCATGTTTTTAAATTTTAATTATTGTGTTGGATTAATTGGTAGATCGATAGAAACTGTAGGATGTCGACCAAGAAGAGCATGGTAGGGTACTACTGTCATTAATATAACACACCTACAGTTTCCAAACAATACTTCCTAACATAAATTTGTCACCCGTCATCTCTTTGCATGTACTTTAGTATGTCCAGATTGAATCTCTTTGTTCTGTAATACTCTGCAATCATGTCCTTTAGGCCGGTAAACGATGGATGATAC
>JBOGRA010000054.1:0-11157 GCA_050749325.1 Nitrosotalea sp.
ACTCTAGATTTTCAGAGATACGCGCAAGACACTTTTGGCATGTAATTGCTCCAAGACTCAAGGAAAATCGATTCATCTACAAGTTCTATCGTATCCTGTATGGCCTTATAAAATCAAGAAAAAAAGCAACTACTCAAGAAGACTATTTTGCACCAAAAATGTAGTCTTGCCAATACTAAAATAGAATCTTTCATAATCTTGGGTAGGGTGCGAGCCGGTGAATGAGGCACTGCTACGGCAGAGGAAACTCCTCCCTCCATGCAGCAAATGTGATCCGGAGACGGTTAGTCAGAGATGGCTGGCAACAGAACAGAAAATTATCCTATTTGGGATGTACTGTGATGGTGATGCCTGAGGTTCCCAGTAAGGAATGAAAAAGCTGTCCCACATGGAGCAAGGCCAAATCAAACGATAAGCGCTGCACTTTGTTTAGGTAGGCCGCATAGCGAAATCTCGTAGAACAGAAGGAGGGTTACAGCCGGCACGCACTTTTTTCTACTTGTGCCTGGTTTGTTGCTACCGTAATTGAATGGTTGGTCTAAAGTTATTTTTGTCACATTCGTGTATTCTTTAGGTTCGTAGATGTCTGATCTATGTGGACTGTTGTCTAAGCTGGTCTGGCAGCTCCACAATTGGAGCAGTGGTCGTGAATCTTAGGTATGTAGTGACCACACTTGAAGCACAGCCAATCGGGCTCTTCTGCTGCTGCAGGGGCGGTAGTTGTAGTTGCGGTAGTTGTTTTTACGTCGTCGTCAAACTTGTCTGCCCAGTGATGTCTTTCTTCGTATTGTACAGGCCCCCACGCCTCAACCGGCTTTCTACCCTTATCGCGCTTCATCATTCTATTGCTAAACCAGAATATTCCTGCCGCTATTACTGCCGCACCGCCGGCCAATCCATATACTAGCATAGTTGATGTTCCAGCTGCTGTGGTAGTTGTGACCCCTGTAGCTGCATTGACGGTTGTTGCCAAAGTCCATCCTCCTTGAACTTGGTTTGGATTTGCGTGACCTTCTATGTTAATGGTTCCAGCATCTGTCTGTTCTTTTGTTGAGATGTGGTATTTGACGCCGTCAGAACCCGTAAAGTCCTCATCTATGTTGTGTACTTTCAATGAACCTGCACTAAGATCACTCTGTCCTGAGGAAAGTGTAGTAACTGCTACCTTTTGTCCTTTATATCCATATCCAGCTGTTTCACTTAGAGTATATGATGGATCGAAAAGGCTATCCCATTTGTTAAGTGGCTGTTGGCTAAAGAGTCCTGTTGCATCCATAAAGTTTGGGTGTGAGAATACGTCATAGGCGTCAGTACCCTTGAGTGCGTTGTAAAGGTCAGGCAGTTGACTTTGGATAGAATCTATTGGATAGTTGATTTCTATGGGTCCATACTGACTTGTGGTTATAGTGACAGGTGCGCTGGCATTAAATGCGATCCAAGAAGCATCTAACGTTTCTGGTATGTCGCCGCTAGCTTTGTTCAAAACATAGCCTGTTATGGTGGGAGTGAGTATGACTTTGTAATCAAAAGAAGCGTGATCTGAATACCCGTTTACTAGCATTTGATAGTTAACAGTCAAATCCGTCATAATCGCTGCGCTGTGTTCATTTGAAGCAATATCTGTGTTGATTTGTTCCATAAACGTTTTGAGGGCAGGATCGTTGGTGGAGCTGTCAGTAAATGTTATTGTCATATTTTTGCCTTGAAGTATACTTTGTAGCTTGCTACCATCTGGATAATTTATGTAGAAACTCTTTTCAAAATCATAGGTAGGATTAATGGAACCACCTGCAATAGGAATATCTGCATTAAAGTTAACTGTTGCAAAACTTGGAGAAATTGCACCAAAAAGTATCAAACCTGTTATCACTGGGGCAACTAAAAATCTCATGGTCACATTCCAAGTGGACTCAAAGTCAGTAATAAATCTTGGCATTATTTTTTTCTCAATAATTATCTCTGAATTTTTATTGGCAAGAGTAATATGGTATTGGCATCTCTTAGTATCTTCATAGGGATACTGAAAAATGATAACGATTCTTGCGGGGGGAACTGGTTCTGTAAAACTTGTACGAGGAATAGTCTCACAAACGCGTGATCTCTCCGTAATCTCTAATGTTGGTGATAATTACTGGCTACATGGTCTTTACATTTGTCCTGATATAGATACAATGCTTTATGGACTTGGGGATATTCTTGATACTGAAAGAGGATGGGGAATAAAGAAGGACACATTTGGATTTTTGCGCCAGATGGAAATGCTCGGGGAAGAAACTTGGTTCAAAATAGGCGATAGAGATGCGGCCATACACCTTCTAAGAACCAACATGCTCAAGAACGGAAAGAATCTATCTGATATTACTGAATGGATGTGTCAAAAATTTGCTGTTGACACAAAGATAATTCCAGTGACGGACAATAGTGTTGAAACCAGGATTGTGACAAACAAAGGGGAACTTCACCTGCAAGAATTCTGGGTAAAATACAAGGGTCAAGACAAGGTGGATGGAATAAAATATCTGGGAGCAGATAAGGCCCGAGCAAATCCAGCTGCAGTAAACGCCATTCATGATTCAAAGCTGGTGATAATTGCACCAGGTAACCCATTAACTAGTATTGGTCCTATACTTTCCATTAAGGGAATAAGAAAAGAATTAGCCAAGTCAAAGAAAAAGGTTGTAGTGGTAAGTCCACTAGTAGGAAATACTGCCATAAGCGGACCTGCTGCAAAGTACATGGAGGCTGCAGGAATAGAAGTTTCTGTGTATGGCCTTGCTAAGATGTATTCTGAGGTAGCGTCACATGTGGTAATAGATTCTGCTGATAGACTTTACACAAGAAAGATTGAGAATTTGGACATGAAAGTGTATGAAACAAAGATAAAGATGAAGGAAAAGAAAGATGAAGAAGCTCTTGCATCTTTCATTCTAAAACAAATGCATGTTGCCTAAGCTACGCATAGGCGCGATAGTGCCTGTAAAGACATTTTCAAGAGCAAAGACGCGTCTTAGTATGCCTTCTGAAAAGACAGAAAAAATCTGTAGAATAATGTTAGAGTCCGTGTTAGGCACGCTTTTACAATCTGAAATTATTGAAAGGGTTGTTATTGTAAGTAATGATGAAACTGCTCTTGGAATTGGAAAAAAATTTGGTGCGGTACAAATTTATGATCCAGAAGAGCTTGGAGTTAACACTGCAGTAAAGCTTGCAGATGATTATTTGTTAAGGGAGGGACTTGATTCTACCGTGGTTTTTCCTCAAGATATACCGTTAATTCAAGTCGAGGATATTGAAGCATTATTGAATTTTAGGATTAAAAATAGATGTGTGCTTGTGGTACCATCGAGGAAATTTGATGGAACCAACGCATTGTTTAGGATGCCGCTTGATGTTATGGAAACTCATTATGATGAGGATAGTTATAAAATACATCTAGATACCGCAGAGAAAAGAAATGCCATGCCATCCCTTGTACTTATTAGGAGAATCATGTTAGATGTAGATGATCAATCTGATCTGAATTTAATAATGAGTTATAATACGCCAATATCAAAATCTCTTAGCAGTGCTATAACTTGATAATTTTTTATCCGTTTAGAATTTCATGTTTCAGAGTCGAGTGATTGTAGTTGAATCTTGTTTAGATCTTACGTAGTTAAGAATCTTGATTGATACGGCTATCGCGCCTGTGACTATTAGTAATTGTTCTAGTGTATTGGAAAAAGGATTTACAGTTTCATCTGAAATGGGAATTTGACCTATGGCTGATATGAAAAATAGGTATGAGTAAATGAAATAGTTTGTACTCCAGTGAATGAGAATGGCAGGACCAAGTCCGTATCTTACATAGACCCATCCGATTATTATTCCAGCTACTGCAGCTTGTGTAAATTTTCCTGAACTCCAGGGAGTACCAGAAATTATGTGGGCTGCACCAAAAAATATGCCAACGGTGATTATCACTGCAGCGACTTTTCTGTAATCTGTGATGTGAAGGTATGCAGATGGCCTCCATAACGATTTAAAGAAAAACTTCCATGATGGACGGTGTGAGAAGATGAGAAATAGAGGAATCCCTATTAATATTACTCTAAAACCTGATTCTTCTGTCAGAGGTGCAACCGTAATCTGGAAAAATTGGATCAGGTTATTTTGAGACTGTGGTGATTCAATCTTTACTCCAAAACTTTCTTGAACGAAATCTATTGCAACTGAAAATAAGATAAGTATTGTAAACCATGTTATCATGTTTGTAAGTCCATTGTCTTTTAGACCCCTCCAACCTTCTGCCATAACGCTAGATAACGAGCTTGTTAAACTTCCTTTGGGACCAACAAATGAAATAGAAAATAGTATCAAGTAAATTGACCATGCTATGATGAAAACATCTCCGAGTTGAAACGAAATTGGTAACTTATAGCTAATTCCACCTATGAAGAAATTTAATCCATCTATTGGATATTGGAAGTTTATGTCATTTCCTATATTTGAGTTAAAGACAATGTATGCTCCTAAGGGAAACGATAAGATCATTATTCCAAAAATCACAGATACGAATGCAGAATAAGGAATGGAAAGAACCCTGCTTATCTTATCTATGTGTAGCAAGTTGGATTCAATGAACTTCGATACTAGATTCTAAAAATCCAAGTTTTACTAATGTATCTTTTATTGTATCGCGATGATCCCCTTGTAGGAAAATGTATCCGTCTTTAACTGTTCCACCACAAGCATACCTTGCCTTTAACTCTCTAACCACCTTTCCAAGATCATTCATCTTTGGATTGACTCCCTCAATCATAGTACCTTTCTTTCTAAAACGTCGCTCTTCAATTCTAACCACGATTTGGGTTTGATCTTTTTCGAGTTCACCGCAGGCACATAAATCATTGGGAAGTCCGCAAGTATTGCAGATTACCGCCATTCAAAATAAAAATCTGGAATCCTACTATTAAGCCTTGTTCATATGTATCTTTTTTATGTAGATTTGATTGATTCAATATGTGTCAAAAGAGCTCACAAAAAAAGCTGTGGAAATGCTTCTGAAAGGAGCCACACTGGTAAGCGATCCATGTCCATATTGTAAAGGTGTAAGAATACTAAAGGAAGGAAATGCATTTTGTGTAAACTGTGGCAGGGAAGGAAAAGACAAAAACGTTTTACGAGAAGAAAAATCAAAAGATGATGTGAGAACGTTTTCTGCATTTGACAAACTTGATCAAAAGCTAAAAGATCTAACAGATGAATTATACCAAGAAAAGGATCATACAAAGCAGCAACAAATCCTTAGGTCGATCAACGATATAATTGCAATTAAGGAGAGACTCAAAAAGATCTAGTCACAAAAGTATTTATTTAAACAAAGGCGACATATAATGACATGAGCAGCAAGAAGTCAGCACCACTGCCTGCATCAAGCGCAGGCCTTCTGAGATTCTTTGAAGATGAAACTAAAGGATACAAGTTGAAACCCGAGGTTGTGATAGCCATTCCAAGTGCCCTCATCGCGATATCGTGGATTTTGAAAATATTCTTCTCACCATGACCGCAAGTTCCGATAATGTATCTCGTATACACAAAAGGTATACACTTACAACATTTACTCCTACTTCACCATATGTCTCACTTGCAATTTCGATTGTTATTGCATGCGTAATAGTTTCACTCTCTGATCTTTATTACTTCAAGTCAAGCAATGGTCTTGTCTTTAGCATGTTGCTAATTATAACAGCATTAGTTACAACTCAATTCATAGATTCTAGGTTGTTGAAAACCAATCATTCTAAATCTTTACACATATCTGCTTTTGGAAATCTTCTTTGGCTTGTCACAATAATTGGTGGTTTACTCTCTGTTTACGTTTTTTCAAAACCGCACTTATCACAAGTTTACATATCTGAGGGTATGCTTCTCTTTGCAAGTTTTAGAATAGGGTTATTCACATCAGTAATTGGAGCCAAAGTCAAGAATGCCTTGGCAATATGTATGATACAACCACTTGCGATGTTTCTGGCATTTGTCCCACCTGTCCAATGGATCCCAATACTTTCTGATCCTAGGGGTGTTGTTTTTGGTTTGGTTTTCATTTTTCTTGGTACTGCATGGACAATACTTACCGATAGAGCTGCAGGCAAGGTTACAAACGCTCACAAGTTTCTGCAGGCATACGTTGCAGCATCCACAAGAAATGACGCCTCAGATATGGAAAAAATGATGGAGGCGCGCTCCCAACCTTCCAAAGTTTCAACATTTCAAATTTTATTTAAAACAAAAAATAATGAATGCAGGCTTGTTCTACCTGATGTTCACCCAGGACCATTTCATCCAATAGGCGGAAGCAACATTACTTATCTTATTTACAAGAATCTTAATTCATCTGCAATGGTTATGCATAGTGTATCGAATCATTCACTCAACCTTCCTTCTAAATCTCAAGTTGAACAATATCTTGCTAGTTTACAAAAGAGCTCAACTATACAACAAGGATTTAACTGTACAAACCCAGTAACAGTTCAGGTAAACAAAGCCAGATCGGTAGGATTGTTGTTTGATAAAACCGCAGTTTTGATCTTGTCTCTTTCTCCCCATGGGATGGAAGATGTCCCAACATATGTAAAAACAGAGCTTGAACAATATGGAAAAAATAGAGGCTTCGAACGGGTGTTGATTGTTGATAGCCATAATGCTATGGGTGAAGAAATATCAAAATTAGATGCAGATGATCTTCTAAAAGCATCTAAATCCAACTTGGATACTCTAATAACAAAAGAAACAATGCCAATAGAGATTGGATTTGCAAATGCGGAAAATCTAAAAATTGAGACAGATGATCTTGGCCCTGGAAAGGTAGCTATCATGTGTATAAAAATAGGTGATGAAAAATTCTTCTTAGGCTGGGCAGATGCTAATAACATGCAGAATGGTTTAAGAGAAGAAATTACAAATCATTTCTCGAAAAACGGGTATAATCTACTTGAGATCTGTACCTCCGATACTCATTACAAGTCAAGAAACGCTAGGAACAAACACGGATATTTCGAGTTTGGAAGCTTGTCAAAATCTGATGACGCCGCATCTTGGTTTTTACAGCTTGCTAAAAAAGCTGAACAAAACATTTCCTCTTCATCGTTTGAATTACTTGCACAAGAAACAACTGTAAAAGTTATGGGTGACAAGCAGTTAGAAGATTATTCCAAATCTCTAGACAGAGCAATGCGTATAACGCAAGGGTTCCTTGTTGTAACAACTGCGTTTTTCTTTTATACGCTGATCTAGGAACGAAATTCCTCTACATTACCATAAAATTCATCGCAGAATGCATCTAGCTGATAGACAGGTATTATGGGAACTCTTTCAATAAATTTTGTTTTATGTTGGTATAATGTAACTATGGCTGGTACTGCAACTTGTATTTTTTCCTTTGCCAAAAAGTGTTTGGTGCGCTCAACTTGTTTTTTTACTGCCTTTTCAAGAGCAGACTGACTCATTCTTTTCCAATGTTTGCAGTCTATCAAAATTGCGATTCCTGATTTTATGCCAATGACGTCAATTTGCATTTTAGGTTTTGTCAATATCACATTACGCATGGTCTCAAAATCTCTCTTCTCAAGTATCTCGGCAGTAAGGGATTCAAAATCTTGCCATTCAAGTAATGTGGAAACTTCATCAACTGGAGAACCCATGCTAATTGCCATGATACCTGTCTTTAGCCTATCATTTTCTTCAAAATGTATGATGCCATTCTCATACATTCCTATTCCATTCTGCATGAAGTTATCTAATATCTCAACTGCCATCTCTTCACTAGTATTAGTAGCTATTGCAAAATCCTTTACTGATATTCCTCCAGGTATTATTCCCTTAATTCCCTTGACAAGTATCTGTAGATTCAATATAACTCATTTATCCTCTTGTTTTTGAAATATTATTCACTACAAATAAAGATCAGGGTATGACAAAGAATAACATTAAAAATTTTTGTTCTATGTTATTTGTTTTCTAAAATAAATAGGGGATGGTTATATACAGTTCAAATCAAAGCAAATCATGAAATTAATGCTAGTTGTTATACTAGCACTCTTTATTCTAGGATCGAAGGTGTCCTTTGGCGAAAAAGGAACTTATGCAGACAAAGTAGAGTTCATACAATATTCTGACCCAAACACTGCAATAGAGGAAATAAAAAATGGTAACTTAGACATTTACTATTCATCCATACCGTCAGATAGAATAGATCCGCAGCTAAGACAAGATCTAAATGTATTTCAATCCACAGGGACCGAGTATAGTTTACTTGTAAATCCAGCTCCGTCTGAAAAATTCAACCCATTTTCAATAAGAGAAGTTCGTTATGCATTGAACTACTTGGTGGACAGAAACATGATCGTAGATGAAATACTAAATGGTTACGGCTCACCAATGATATCTGCATACAAGCCATATGATCCAGATTATCTTTTAATTCTGGGAAAACTTCAATCATTTAACTTTCAATATAATCCGTCACTTGCAGATCAGATGATTTCAGATGCACTCACAAAAGCAGGAGCACAAAAGGTCGATGGAAAGTGGTATTATCACTCAAAACCAATTGAGATTACTATTTTTATCCGAAACGATGATCAAGTGAGAAAGTCTATAGGGGAAATCCTTTCATCCCAACTACAAAAGATTGGATTTGTAGTAAAGCCTGATTATGGGGATCTATCGAAAGCATTCTCAGTTGTATATGGGTCAAATCCAGCAGACATGAAGTGGAACATATACACCGAAGCATACACTGTTGGCGGATTTGTACGATATGATTCTGTAATTGTATCTCAAATGTATTCTCCTTGGTTTTCAAATATGCCGGGATTTAATAACCCTGAATATTGGAATTATGAGAACAATTCATTGGATTCTATATCCAAGGCAATCTTTGTAGGAAATTTTACCTCTTCTGCAACTCGAGCTGAATTGATAAATGATGGAGTTGTTGACGGCGTACAAGAATCAGTGAGAATTTTTCTTGCAGCTAAAGTAGACCAATACGTTGCTAACAAGAAAGTTCAAGGAATAATAAATGATTTTGGTGCTGGCATTACAAGTAGACTTACTCCAATAAATTCACGAGATAACTCTGATACGATAAAAATTGGTGTGGGGAACATCTATCAAGGTGCGTGGAATCCAATAGCTGGATTTACTGATTCATACAGTCAAGAAATGTCTGCACCTATAATGGATCCTGGCGACTTTAAAAATCCGTATACTGGGATTACAATTCCTGTGAGAACAACATGGGATGTCAAGACAGCAGGTCCGCTAGGGAAACTTGATGTTCCAAATGATGCAATTCGTTGGGATCCAGCACAACAAAAATGGACTCAAGTTGGACCGGGCATAAAGTCTACAAGTGAGATAACATATCACATGAAATTTAGCAACTGGCACGATGGTCGTCCTATGGACATGAATGATGTGCTTTACGGGATTTATTTTCTTTATCAGTGGGGATGGGATCAAGCATCTCAAACTGAGACATTTGATTCTGAATATTCTCCAAAGGCAAATCAAGCTGCAAAGACACTGATAGGAGTTAGAGTTATTGATAACGAAACTATTGAGGTGTACCAGAATTATTGGCATTTTGACGATCGTGAGATAGCGGATTCTGCTCAGGTCTGGCCCGTCATGCCCTGGGAGTTAATGTCTGCAATGGAAAAGTCAGTCACAAGTGGAAAGCTTGCATTCTCAAAGTCAGATGCAATAAGTAAGAATATCGACTGGTTATCATTAATCGTCCCAAAAGATGCCAATATTGTAAAATCTAATCTTCAAGAATTTGAGAAAGACAACGTTGTGCCAAAAGCATTGATGGGTTTTGCTGACTCAAGTTATTGTGATCTGAGATACGATTCTTCAATATCATGGATAGATAAACACAACAATGCAATGATAAGTAATGGCCCGTTCTATCTTGACAGCTATTTGCCAGAAGCAAGAACTATATCTATAAAATCATTTAATGATCCTACGTATCCATTTGGCGTTGGGTATTGGAAGGAATTTGAACAAGTACAACTTCCAAAAATAGAAAAGGTAAATGTACCAACAGTTGTAACAATTGGGCAAGATCTCGACATTCCAGTTTCCGTCACCCCAGGTTCTGACGTGTATTATTATTTCATTAACGCTCAGGGCAATCTAGTCTATAGCGGAATGCAAAATTCAAGCAATGGAAATTTCAGTATAGTGGTTCCAGCAACAAAGACAATGAATTTCACTGTTGGCGCAAACGACTTGAAAGTCTTTACTATATCGGACTCTGCATATAGGCCAGATACATTTAGCACTAGTTTTCTTGCTATGGAAAAAGGATATGAAATTCCATCTGAGAACACTACTGTTGTGATACAGAAGGTGACTAATGATCAGAACTATGTCGTGATTATTCCTTTGATAATGACATGCGCGACAATCGCTTTTGTCTATAAGAAGAGGAGAAAAAAGCAAACTTCAAAACAGGAGTTGTAACATGATGGGATTCAAGAAATATATCGCAAAACGGGCAATCACGATGTTTGGCGTGCTAATGGCTACACTTCTGATAACAATTGCACTTGTTGGCTCTAACATGGATGCAATATTGAAGCAGAGTGTGGCACTAGAGATCAGGCAACAGGTAACAAACAATAAAAGTCTAGTCTCAAGCTTCAAGACCGCCGATCAACTGGATTCATATGTCCAAAATCAGATCAAGCAACGAATAGTGGCACTGGGTCTTGATCAACCTTGGTATACGCCACAAAGACTTGGACTTGCCATGTACAAAATTTTAACATTAGATTTTGGTCATGCTAAATTTCTTACAAGTGATACCGGTTCTTCTGATGTCAAGGATATAATACTTGAAAGACTTCCAAACACCATTCTTCTCTTTACAACTGCTACTGCGATAGTATCACTACTTGGTATATTGCTGGGCGCAATTGCTGCAAGCAAAGTCAACTCTAAAATTGACAAGATAACATCCGGTTTTGCCATAGTAAGTAGCAGTTTTCCTGTTTGGTGGGTCGGTCTTATCATGATCTTTTTGTTTGCATTCGTCTATCCTATATTTCCTGCAAGAGCAACCCCAACAATTCCCATGACCGACCCTGGATATGTTGTATC
>JBOGRA010000055.1:0-10905 GCA_050749325.1 Nitrosotalea sp.
GCTGAATACCATGTGCTCGTCTATGAGTCAGCAATTCTTCCTCACTTGATACCACATATCCACACATCTCACATCTTAGAAATCCCAAGTCTTCAATTTGCACTTCCTTGGCCAATAAAAGGTTCGTAGAATCTATTTTACGTATACTGTACTCCGATCGCTTTGTTTCTGCAAGAAAGGATCCTAGAATTTTCTCCAGATTTGCTTCATTTACTATCACCGAGGATTCTTCTATCTTTGCGCCAAAGCCGTGACTATTCAGGTAATTTCCTAACTCTCTTGCTATTTCACTGTCATTTGCACAATCTATGATTATCATGATATGATTTTATGAGATAATGTTTCCAATATGTCTTGCTAGAAACATCTTTTCTAATGCAATCATGCTAGGCACAAAAATTGAAGATGTCTAGACTCACAGATCTGAACTCAAAGGTTCGGATCTGGGTTACTATTGGTCAGTTATGGCGAAAATATGTCTGATGTGCACCAAAATACTTTGGATAGTAGGTCATGTCTCTTACTTTATTAGCAGAACGGGAGACGAAGCTTTTTGTGAGACACCGATTGACACACTACCCAACATTAATCTATTATAATCTCCCTTTCCATGAGTGCCCATTACAACAAGGTCTACTTTATTTGAATTAGCAAAAGAAACTAAAGAATCAGTTATTGAAGATGAAACTAATATTTCGGTCTTCAAAGGTATTACAAATTTTTTTGCAAGGAGACGTATTTTCTTGAATAGACCTTCCATCGAAACAAGTTTTTCTTTATCTATAATTTTCTTGCCAAGTTCTTGAATATCAAGAAATGAATTCTCAAGTGACGAGTCAGTCATAGCTGTGCCAACTGTGATGGAGGAATCATATTTTCTTGCTAAATCCAGAGCAAATTCGAGTGCTCGATTAGAAAATGGTGACCCGTCATAAGGGACAAAAATGTGTTTGATTAAAGATGTGTCAAGCACATTACACGACAAGTCTGGTGAACAAACTATTTGTTCCTGTTTGATCGTAAAGGGAATTTCATGTGGATGTCCACATGCACCGTCCTTACATTCATTACGTATTCTTTGTATTTTTATAGTGTACTTTGACAAGGTATCATCATTTACAGTTCTACTTGATAATCAATGAGAATAAACATCAGTTTGTTTAAAAAATAAAACAAAGTTTAGTTTTTAATACTCGTATCTTTGAGTTTGTTAGAAACTGTTTCCTCAGGTTGATAGGCATCATCTCTGATAATCAGACTTGATAAATGCATTCATCCTTTTATCATGAAAAATTCTCTGCATATTATTGGCAGAAACTTCAGAGCTAGGCAAACGAAATACTTTCAAGAAGATGATCTTGGTCCAAAATTGGAAATTACAATGTTTTTGACGGGGTTCCAAACCCTGTGTAGGAGTGGACCGAGGGGGATTTGAACCCCCGACATCCGCGTTGCGAACGCGGCATCACTACCACTAGACTACCGGCCCTTTTGTTATCAAGAATGGTATCTGCTTTTATTCATTTTTACTCAAAGAATAATACTGGGATTTTGGCAAAGTTCTCGATGACTTTTGACGCTATAATACTGAATTCACATGTTGTTCTGCCAAGCGGCATGGTCGATAAAAATATTGTAATTGATGAAGGAAAAATTGTCGGTCTAACAAATGACACTCCACAATGTGATACAAAAATTGATGGAAAGGGTTTGGTTGCGTTGCCTGGCGTAATTGACCCTCACATACACTATGGTGTCTATTCGCCAATAGAGCAAGCTGCAGTAACCGAATCTCGAGTTGCAGCAGTGGGGGGGATAACTACCATGATACGAATGTTGCGCCTTAGCGGGTCCTATAAAAGAAACCTTGATTCACATCTTACCGAGAGTGCACGGTCGCATTATGTCGATTATTCGATACATGCATCAATTCTTCAGGAAAGCCAGATTGACGAGATGGAATTTTGTGTGAAAAAAGGAATTACCTCATTCAAGTTGTACATGAATCTGGGAGATGAGGTTGGCCATGTCTATATGGATATGAAGCCAGGTCAGAATTTACTTGTAGAAGAAAAAGTAGAGATCAATGCAAAAATTGTCGAGCAGGTTATCAACAAGGCATCCTTGCTTGGATGTACAGTCCTTATCCATGCAGAAGATTACCAGATGTGTTCTTGTGGAATTCGTGAAGCAAAGACCAATAATAAAAATGGACTTGGAGCATGGTCAGAAAGTAGGCCTGCAGCATCCGAGGTCAAATCGATAACAACTGCATCCGATATGGCAAGAAAGGCAGGCTGCAAACTATACTTTGTACACATTGGCTCACAGGCAGCAATGGATGTAATTTCAAGAGAAAAGAAAAATGGCGCCGCAATTTTTGTGGAAACATGTCCGCATTATCTGACATTGTCATACGAATCACAGCAGGGCTATCTTGCAAAAGTAATGCCTCCGATTAGATCAGCAAATGATACGGCAAGAATATGGCAAGAGGTGCAGAGCGGTAATGTTGATACAATTGGTACCGATCATGTGGCAAACCGACTAGGCCTTAAGCTTGGAGGGGATACCATCTGGGATGCCTTGGCAGGATTTCCAGGAATGGGAACAATGATGCCCATATTGCTAAGCGAAGGCGTCAATAAAGGCAGAATAACCCTGCAACAGTTATCAAATCTTACCAGCCTGAATACTGCAAAAATATTTGGAATGTACCCAAAGAAAGGAATAATCCAAAAGGGCTCTGACGCTGATGTTGTACTAGTTGATATGAAAGCAGAAAAGAAGGTTAGCTCTGAACTCTTGAATGGTTATTCTGACTATACTGTTTATGATGGATGGAGTCTAAAGGGCTGGCCCGTAAAGACACTTGTCAGAGGAACAGTTGTGGCCGAAGATTTCAAAGTAATAGGGAAACCAGGATATGGCAAATTCATCCAAAGACCTGTGTCAGCGTAATATCTCAAACTTGCCGTTTTCTTTTGCCTTGTAAATCATGTCTGGTTTTGAAAATATTCCAACCTCTATGACACCAGGAATTTCTATTATTTTTGCAGCCAATTCTTTAGGATTAGAAATCGTGCCAAACTCACAATCAAGTATTATATTTCCATTTTCAGTTACATATGGATACCCACGATCTAACAATCGTATGTGCGGCTTACCACCATATTTTCTAATTTGAATTGTTGCCGTGTTTCTTGCAAACTGATGAACTTCTACTGGTACACTACGGTTTAGTTGTTTTACAAATTTAGATTCATCAGCTATGATTACCACTTTTTTTGCCATACTGATTAGTATTTTTTCCCGAAGTAATGCGCCCCCTCCGCCTTTTATCATGTTGCCTTTTGTGTCTATTTGATCAGCTCCATCAAAAACCAAATCCACATGATTGATCTGATCAGGCTCAATTATTGGTATGCCACCTTTCTCTGCCTCCATCTTGATTTGTAGTGACGTTGGAATGGCTTTAACAGAAAGACAATTTTTCTTCAAATATGATGCTAATAACCTAACAATGGAAGTTGCAGCCCTACCACTGCCAAGACCTATGACATAGTTGTCTTTGATCATTTTTAGCGCTTGGGATGATAATGCCTTTATGGCATCATCTACTGTCAACTATTCTACCTCTACTTGTTCTAGCTTGGACAGGGCTTTCATTATTTCACTTTTTATTTTATCTAAATCCTTGTCATCGTCTTCAATTTTTTCTTCTTCTGGTATCTTTATTGGATTTGGAAGTTGTGCTTTCTTTTCAACCTGTACTACTACCTCTGGTTTTGGTGTCTCTGTGACTGCAATTTCTTCTCTTGGTACAAGGGGAGTAGATTCTGCTGGAATGATTGCTTGTGGAATCTCTAGTGTTTTCCTGATGGGCTCTTCAATAATTTTTGCAGGCTCGACGTGAGTTTCAGTCGGTCTTGTTATTTCTGCTGGAAACTCTGGTATTATGCTTGGAATTTCTGTCAATGTGCTAAGCTCAATTGATCTACGCCTTGCTTGAGCATGAATCTCAATCGGGGGCATTGGAGGAAGATTGTTTTCTTTTTTGATCTCCGTTTTTTCTTGCTGATGCTCAATTTTTGGTTCAATCTTTTCAATTTGTGGTCTTTCCAGCACAATTTGTTTTGGTTGTTCCTGTTGCCTGACTTGAGTAGGTTGTACGGTTGTCTGTGCGGCGGGCTGTACAGTATTTGCTGGTATCTTGGAAGAAATCTCATGTAACCTCTGGTCCAATTTTGATAGTTTGTTGTCCATCAATGTTATCAAGCTGTCGCCTATGGGTCCAAGATCTGGATACTTGCTTGCAGTCTCCAACTTTTCTATCTTGGTAATAGTAGTTCCAAGCTGATGCTGATATCTAATTAGCAGTTTGTCTCGCTGGACCCTTGAAACATTTGATTCTTCATGGTGAAGTCTTGTAATTGTTTTTGCTAGTATCTCCTTTTCAATTTTTAAGGAGTGTAATTGATCTTCTACTGCTGAATTCACCGTAACGGTTTGTTTGTATTTTCGTTTTGGGATTTTATCAAAAGCAACTGCAGTACAAGCACCCGCCAGAGAACTAAAAACGAGAGCTATTTCTTCCAATTTATGTATACCATTTGATCCAAGTATATTTTCTTATTCTTGAATCTGGATAACCACAGCTTGCACATCTGTCATGTCTTGCATGAAAAGAATTCTTCCCACATCTTCTGCATCTTATGTGGACGTGTTTTCTGGTGTATCCTCCCATGGAGGTTGTGCCTTTAGTCATTGTACTTTCACTTCGGTGGAGGAGATATGATAACCACATTATCTCCTCTAACTACTATGGTTCCTAGACTCTTTGTCTCTCCTTCAGAAGGGATCTCTTCCGAAGAATCAAGTAGCAGATTCATGTGCTGATCAAAGCCATGCAGATTTCCTCTTATCACTTTGCCACCTTTGAGCTTGATAAGAACAACCTTGTTGAGGCTTTCATCAAGTACTTTTACTGCCATATCTACTGACATTTATTTCACTTATTACCTACTCTATCGAGGGTATATATTAAAATTTCATTGGTGTAATTTTCGACTTTCTCCGGTAAGGCAAGTTTGACTCTCTTTTACGATGGATGCGATGATCTCGCCTAGAATCCTCCGTCCGTCTTTTGCAGTAGCTCGGGTAGGGTCTCCCCAGACGCCATTTTTTGTTACGGCGATAAATGACTTGTTTGCCGCCCTGCCTAGTCTATATAGCTCCTTTTTTGACAATCCGTCTTCGACCAATCCCTTTTCTGCCTTGCTCATTTCAACGTGTTTTGATATGGCACGCATAATTGAGGTCTCAACAAATCCTGCATGATCAAATCGTCCCTTCATAAAATGCCAATAGGAATAGACAAGGATTCTTGGCCTGATGCCGTGAACTCTGGCAACTTTGGATGGTATCTCCTTTAGCGCTTTCTGGTTGCCGTGATGGCCATTGAGTATTATTATTGTCTTTATCTTGTTTTTCCAAAGTGATGCACATATGTCAATGACATACCTTTGCAGTGTACCTGATTTTACACTCAAGTTGAAGAAAGGATGATGCTCAAATGAGACCCCGTATTCAATGGTGGGCACAAGAAGAAAGCCTGTCTTTTCTGATACCTTTTCTGCTATGAAAGATACGATATCAGAATCAGTTGATACTGGCAAGTGCGGCCCGTGCTGCTCAGTAGATCCTACCGGTATTATAGCAACAGGCTTTTTTCTTATTTCCTTGGCAAGATGCCAATTTGAGAGATCTCGTGCTATCATTTAGATCGTCTTGGCTTGACATGCACCTTTCCCCAATATACTTCCAGTCTGCCATCCAGGTGCATCTTTACTGCCTCAAGAAGTGTTGTTGCCTCTAGTCTCTGGCCTTTTCTTTTCAGGGATTCTAGCGTCTCGTTTTCATCAATTGCAAATGCATCTTGGAATATTATTGGTCCCTGATCCAAATCTTCAGTCACATAATGTGCAGTACAGCCTACGATCTTTGCACCTCGCTCATATGCTTGAACGTATGCAAAAGCTCCAGGAAATGCAGGCAATAGGGAAGGATGTATGTTGATTATTCTATTTGGATATCTCCATACAAAGTTTGGAGAAAGTATCCTCATGTATCTTGCAAGAACTATCAAGTCAACATTGTACTTTTTTGAGATCAAAATTATTTTCTCTTCTGCCCTACTTTGTTCTTTTTCGCTAACAAGTGCAAAGGGAATCTTTGCTTTCTTTGCCAACTTTGATAATGTGTTTTCTGTACCAATAACTACGGCAATCTCGCCCCTTAGCTGATGTTTTGCTCTGGCATCCAATATTGCTTCTAGACAGTGAGGCTCTTTTGTTACCAGCACTGCAACTCTTTTTCTCTTTGATACTTCGTAATGGATGTTGACCTCCATTCTCAGGCTCTTTGCTAGCTTTTCTGCTTCATGATTGAATTTTACAGCGTCGATTTTTTTGGTAAAGGATGCTTCCAAGTACATGCCAAACAGGCTTTTAATCACATTTTGATTTATTTTCTCAATATTTCCTCCATTTTGGAAAATGAAATTAGTAAAACCTGCAACCACTCCCTCATGGTCTCTTCCAACTATTGTAATCTCTACGACTGTTCTTTCCATTTCGATTAGTACGTATTTCGTACTTTATTAATGCTTAAATACCCTTTTGAAATATAGCGTATTATCAAATGCTAGTAGAACTAGATATCTCAATTCTGTAATGAGTGATTGAATGGAAGAAGATTTTTCAATTTTATACTCTGAGGCAAAATAATGGATAGATCAAAAAATTCTAGCAAAGGCCGTGGCAGAGTAAACAGTTATGATCATAATAACCCGGTGAAGACCTGCAGGGTTTGTTCTACTATTGGCGACTGGCATTGTTACGAATGTTCAAATGACTTTTGTAGCTCACATTTTCACGGTCATAAAGAAATGCAACTTTGCATAATTCATTAAAAATGCGGGAGGTGGGATTTGAACCCACGAACTCCTAAAAGACAGGGTCCTAAGCCCTGCGCCTTTGACCAGGCTTGGCAACTCCCGCATGCACCATGACTTTTAAGACAAATTTATCTATTGTTGAATAGACATATGGCAAGATTATTTGGCACTAATGGGATTAGAGGAGTATTTGGAGAGGGTCTAACCCTAGACTTTGTTTCCTATATCACATCATCTCTTGGAACTTTCTTCAGAAAAGGCCCAATACTTGTTGGATATGATGGCAGAGAATCAAGTGTACTAATGTCCAAAGTAGTATGTGCGTCTCTTAGTGCGGTAGGACTTGATTCTTCTTTGTGTGGTCTGGTCCCTACTCCATGTCTACAGTTTGCCACCAAAAAACTAGGTTACAATGGAGGAATTATGATAACTGCTTCGCACAACCCACCAGAGTATAACGGGTTAAAACCTACTGCAAGAGATGGTGTTGAGATCTCAAGAGCAGATGAGCTCAAAGTAGAGGATATTTATTTTAAAAAAAAATGGAACACTTCAAATAAACTCGGTTCAATTGGAACCGAAACCAGATCTATTCGGACATATCTTGATGGAATCAAGTCTCATGTAAATGTCAAGAAAATAAGATCTAGTAGATTCAAGGTTGCACTTGACTTGGGAAATGGTGCACAGGCAGTAGCAGCGCCTCATCTATGCAAAGAGCTTGGATGTGAAGTAATTACCATAAATGATACCATAGATGGCACATTTTCGGGGCGAGGCTCAGAGCCGACTCCACAAAACTTGAACAAACTATCACAAGCCGTAGTAAAATCTAAGGCTAACTTTGGCATTGCATTTGATGGAGACGGTGATAGGAGCATCTTTTGTGATGACAAGGGCAAGATTCTTACAGGTGACAGGTCAGCACTTCTCATCTCAAGATTCATTTTGAATAAATATCCACGATCAAAGGTTGTAACAACACTCAACTCTACTTCAGCAATTGAGACAATCGCAGAACAAACCAAGTCAAAAGTGTTAAGGACAAGAGTAGGAAGTGTTGAAGTCTCGCGTAAAATGGTTCAAGAAAAGGCACTAGTGGGATTTGAGGAAAATGGCGGATTCATGTATGGAAAACACAATCAAGTAAGAGATGGCTCGATGACCATGGTTCTAATGCTTGATCTGTTGTCAAAAACTAACAAGGTCTTGTCAGAGGAGATGAATATCTTACCTCAGTCGTTTACTACAAAAGGCAAGATGTCTTGTTCCAAAGATATCTTTAAAAAAATACTTCAAGACCTGAAAAATGAACCATACAAAAAAGATCTTTCTGATGGAATCAAGATTTTTCTTGATAAATCAAGCTGGGTTATGGTCAGACTGAGCGGGACTGAACCGATAGCAAGAATATACGCAGAGTCTGATACCGAAGATAATCTAGATGAAATTTTTGATAAATACATGTCAAAAATAAAGCGGGCAGCTGGCAGATAACACTTTTAAAACCAATTGAAAGCATCCAAGGAATGGAAATGATCCCAATGGGTGATACCTATGACTAAGGCTTATTACGTAAAGTTTCAAGTCCCCGCTGACCTAGTTAGCCCTATCTATGAAGCAGTGAGGGTTGCTCATCAGAGTGGTAAAGTAAAGAAAGGTACAAACGAAGTCACAAAGGCAATCGAGAGAGGAATAAGTAAACTCGTAGTTATAGCTGAAGATGTCGAACCACCAGAGGTAGTAGCACATCTACCAATACTCTGTGAGGAACATAACTTACCGTATAGCTTTGTGCCAAGCAGACAAGAGTTGGGCAAGGCATTAGGAATTGATGTCACCTCTGCAGCTGCTGCGATAATAGATTCAGGAGATGCTCAACATATAGTTGACCAAATTGTGGCATCGCTGTCGCAGATAAAAGGTGGTCAAGATAGCAAATGAGTACCGAAGTACCTATTCCAGCTGAAGTAATACAAATTGTTGGCAGAACAGGCATTGCAGGAGAGGTTATACAAGTTAGAGTAAAGATATTGGACGGAAAAGACAAAGGTAGAATTCTAACAAGAAATGTAAAGGGTTCTGTTAGAATGTCAGATATACTCATGTTGCGTGAAACAGAGCGAGAAGCAAGGAAGATAAAGTGATTAGAAATTGAGCGTTCTAGTTAAGCCATGTAGTTTTTGCAACAGGCCAGTAGCAAAGGGATCTGGTACCATGCTTGTAAAAAATGACGGCACGGTATTTTGGTTCTGTTCTTCTAAATGCAAAAAGAACATGCTTGTTCTCAAGCGTGATCCTAGAAGACTCAAGTGGACAAATAAATACGTCAAAGGCGGAATAAGGGTCAAAAAGTAAAATGACTGAACAGACATTATTTATAGTAAAACCTGACGGTGTAGAAAGAAAAATTACAGGCAAAATTATTTCAAGATTTGAAAAGAAAGGCTTTAACATTGTAAAACTAAAGATGTTTACTTTTACAAAACAGATGGCTGAGGAGTTTTATTCAGTTCATCAATCAAAGTCCTTCTTTGGTGAGCTTGTTTCTTTTATTACATCAGAAAGAGTTGTTGCAGCAGTGATTGAAGGAAACAATGCTATAGCCACAACAAGACTCATGATAGGCTCTACCAAGTCCTTTGAAGCAGCTCCTGGTACAATTAGAGGAGACTTTGGACTTGGAATATCTGATAACATAATTCATGCCTCCGATTCTAAGGAAAGTTTTGAAAAAGAGGTAGCTGTAATATTCAAGTGAAAGTGGTTGCAAATACGACAGCCAATAGTGGCAGTTCTAGGTCACGTAGACTCTGGTAAGACCTCGCTACTAGACAAGATAAGAGGTACAGGAGTCCAAGCTCGCGAAGCAGGTGGTATCACACAACACATAGGGGCAAGCTTTCTACCTACTGATGCAATCAAGAAAGTATGCGGTCCACTGTTTGCAAAAATGGCAGGCGACAACCAGGAAATTCCTGGACTGTTAGTAATTGATACGCCAGGACATGAAATTTTCACAAATCTGAGGGCACGTGGAGGCTCTGCAGCAGACATTGCTATCTTGGTAGTAGACGTAAATCGAGGTTTTCAACCACAAACAAATGAAAGCTTGAAGATCTTACAGAGTAGAAAGGTTCCATTTGTAATTGCCCTAAACAAGGTAGATATGGTTTCAGGTTGGAAAAAGAACCCGCCAACACAGTTTATCACTCAATCCATAAAAGAACAAGATCCTTTCGTGCAAACCTCACTTGACGAGCTTCTGTATAATGTTGTGGGAACGCTATCTATACTTGGTTTCAGCTCTGAAGCATTTTACAGAGTTAAGGATTTTGCAAAAGAAGTTTCAATTGTTCCCGTTAGTGCTAGGTCAGGAGAAGGAATTCCAGAACTGCTTGCAGTCCTTGTAGGTCTTACCCAACAATATCTGCAACAGAAACTTGACCAGAAAGAGAAACCAACTAGAGGCATAGTTCTTGAAGTAAAAGAAGAGACTGGCCTTGGAGTAACTGCCAACATTATTTTGATTGATGGCAATCTTAAAAAAAGCGATTCTATAGTTCTTGCCAAAAGGGACTCTGTAGTAATTACAAAACCCAAGGCAATACTCCTGCCAAAACCATTGGATGAAATGCGTGATCCTCGAGACAAATTTATACCAGTAAACGAAGTCCATGCTGCAGCCGGAATAAAGATAGCATCTCCAGACCTTGAAGGTGTCTTACCGGGAAGCCCTGTTTATGCCTCTACTGACGAATTAAAGATTGAAGAATTTAAAAAATTAATCGAGTCTGAAATGAAGTCAGTCTTTGTAAAGACTGACAAAAAGGGCGTGATTCTAAAATGTGATACTATTGGATCTCTTGAAGCCATCACTGACATGTTAAAACGACAAAGTGTTCCAGTATCAATGGCTGACATAGGTCCTGTAACCAGACGTGATG
>JBOGRA010000056.1:0-10894 GCA_050749325.1 Nitrosotalea sp.
CGGTGTAAGCCCTGACAAGTTTCTGCTTTACATCAAGGAAATGGAATGGAGATACAACAACAGGAATCATAATCTGTTTGATTTGTTGATTGATAACATGTTGGGGGCAGAATATGCCTAATCACCAAAATTATTTTAAATGATAGTAAAAGTTTGAAATTTTTTATTTGCGTCGTCTTGGTTTTTGTTTTGACTTCCATCTGTCATATCCCCATCGTGTTATAGCAAATACGCCAAGTGAAAAAAAGAATCCGCCAACAAACATGAAGATTGGAGTTCGCGTATAAAACGACCAAAAAAATCCCAGTATTCCACTTACAAATTGTAAGACGCAAAATGCTAGCCACCTATCGACCATCGTTTGAGTCTAAACCCCCATCCTTTTTACCGTTTCTGAAATCAATACAAACCCATCTCGCTTTATATCATATTTTAGTGATTCAATAGAAATAAACAGAAAAATAAAAGGGGTTCTTGAAAGCGCTACTCCGCAAACTGCGAGTATGCCTTCTCTCCTACTTGTGACAAGTCTAAGCCTATCTCTTCTTCTTTTGGCGTTACTCTTACACCACCAGGCCAAATTGCATCTTGTATTCTCCATATGATATATGTAATACCAAATGACCATGCTGCTCCGAAGCCTGCACCTTCACAGTTTATCACAAACTGCATTGGGTTTCCGAAGAATAGTCCATTGTGACCATACGGATTGATTCGTGTTTCGCTGAATGCACCTGTCAAAAGGGCACCGACTACACCGCCCATTCCGTGTACACCCCACGTATCTAGTGCATCATCTATTCTTGCCCGGTTCTTTATCAGAACACAGTAGAAGCAGACTGTTGCGCATGCAAAGCCTATAATTATTGATGCCCATGTTCCGACGAATCCAGACGCTGGCGTAATTGCCACAAGTCCGGCTACTGCACCGTTGGCCGCACCAATCGCACTTGCTTTTCCTGTGTGAGCCCAAGCCAAAAACATCCACCACATTGCTGCAACAGCTGTTGCAAGGTTTGTGTTTTGGAATGCTTGAGTTTCAAGAAATCCTGCAAATCCTGCACTTCCTGGGTTGAAACCGAACCAACCAAACCAGAGGAGTATAGCACCTAACATGATCAGTGGAATTGAATGAGGTTCAAATGGAGCCTTTCCATAACCTATTCTACGTCCAAGGAACATTGCTGCAGCCAATCCAGCAAAACCTGATGTAATGTGGATGACTGTACCTCCTGCAAAGTCTTCTGCTCCGATATGCGCTAACCAGCCTACTGCTGTACCCTGACTTCCAAGTGACCAATTCGCATGTCCCACAAAGTCATAGATGAATGTAGTCCATAGTACTATATGTATAAGGAACGCACTCATCTTCACCCTATCAGCATATCCTGCTATTGCAAGTGCAGGAGTGATAGCAGCAAACATGAGCTGGAACATCACATAAGCCAAGTGTGGAATTGTTGGTGCATAAACATCAGCTGGTGCATTATGGAAGACGTTATTGAGCCCAACCCAATCCAAGTTTCCAATGAAACCATATGGATCTGCTGATGGACCAAACATTATTGAGTAGCCCCAAATCACCCACTGAATGCTGACAATTGCATATACCATGAAGTTTTGTAAAATCACCATGAGTGCGTGTTTTCTTCGTGACAAGCCACCATACAAGAAACCGACACCGCCCGGAGTCATAATCATGACGAAGGAAGCTGCGGCGTACATGAACGTCGTGTCACCCGTATCAATACATGGTGCTTCACTACCACCAAAAGTTCCGTTGCCTGGTGGTGTCATTGGTTGACCACAGTGAATTTCATTTGTCTTGTTTGGATCAGCTAGAGCGCCAATCGGGCCAAATTGTGCATTGGCCTCTTGCATTGCAGTGAATCCTGACATTGTAACAACCAAAGTTGCCAAGGCAAAAATGATAGGCCATTTGTGCTTAGATATTGTCTGTAATGGCATTCTCGAGATTGTTTCCGACATCTTTTCGTAGTGATGGTTACCGTCTATAAAAGGTATTTTATCCTAAAAATTTTTTTTTATGATACAATACTGGAATTGAGCGATCAAACTCTTAACAGTAAAAATGGTATCATAAAATTTCAAAAAATCTTAAAAAAAATTATTATACAAGCTACAAAGTATCTTTAGCATGGCAGAAGCGGACATAACCATATTCGTTGCAACTGCAATCACTCTTGGAATTACGATTGCCATTTACTTTGGTGAGAGGGCATATAGATACAAGAGGATCAAAGAAGGCAAACATGTTGGAACTTATGGAATGACATTTGAAGGCGAAGGCCCTCTATAAAATTCCACACACTATTTTTAATATTTTAACACTAGCAAGATAAGATTGATTTACCATACTAACATTGTTAACTTCAATGAGAGTTAATTTAGATGATGATGAATACATTATATCTTCCCTTCCTAAAATTTGGGACATTGGCCATGGACTATCAGGTTTCTTCCATAAGAGTAAGGAAGGAGTTTTCGCATTAACAAACAAAAACATAATCTTTGTACCAAGATTCTTGCAACTTATGTCAAAAGAAAGAGAAAAATATTTTGGGGATGACAGGGCCAGAGTAACAAAACTAGCTAATTATTCCGAGTCGGATCTAGATGAGGACATATCCAAGAATTCCAAGAGCTGGATATGTCCATTAAATTCTCTAGTAGATATAGAAAGTGTTACAATAAGAAAAGTGAATTTTCTAAGAATAACGTTTAAGGATAAAAAAAACAAGATACAAAAATATGATTTTGCAATAACAAGATCAGTAATCAGCTACCCACAGCGACAGCCATTAATGTATTATAGTTTAGATTGGACTGATTGGATAAGCTTGTTAAAATCACACATGTAGAGTTATCAATCTATTTCAGATCTTTGCCATCAATATTCGTAGGTCTACTATGAAGATTCTCAATTGACCTTGACAGTATGAAATCTTGTTCTATCTCAGATTCTATGGGAAACTTGAGATCCGTGATTCTTTTTAGATAGTTGAATATCTCAAGTTCATACGTATCCTTTTTTGGAACATACAGTGCAAGCTTCAGATTGGCAGCTCCATCATAATCTTCTTTGAATTGTTTATAATGTTCAGAAATCTTGAGAGATTTTAAGAAAACCCAGGTGGTTGATAATATACGTGACTGACAATAAAGAACAAATTCATAGTTAGGCTCTTTTTCTATAAATCTGACTTTTATTTCATCGTCTGGAAAATATTTTATTATTTTGTTCCAAGTGGTACCAATCTTTTTTCTCCCGTCGAATATTAGGAAAACAGTAGGTCTAACATCATACATATGGTATCCAAGCCCCAAGAAATCATCAAACCAATCTATTTTAGTATCAACCATACAAAACGTTTGAAATCATTTACTGTATTTAACATTAGACCTGTCTAAATCATATTAATCATAATGAAAAAGTGGAAAGCTACATTATATACGAGAGCTGAATTTTTTACATATTGAAACCAAGTAGAAAAAGGATAGATGAAATTCTCAGTATGTCGGAGAGGGAACTGGTCCAGTATCTTAGAGAGACTGACAATACTTTACAACCAACAGACTCGATTAAGATAATGACTTTTGAACATGGAATCAAGGCACTCTATTATCACAAAGACCTGCCAAAACCGTACAAAACTCGTGTTTTTCTCAAGAATATTGAAAGATAGAATTTATTGAAATAGATGATAAAAATACATAATTTCTACTCTGTGTAATTAGATCGGCTGGAGATAGATAGTATACAGAAGATGAGTGGTTTTTTATTGAAAAAGTTCAAGGTTGGTTTCGACGTAAAAACCATTTTTGGCTTGTAATTGACATTTTAGCTTTGACCTCAGTTTTGGTTCTACAGTATATTTTCAATTTCGCGTCACAAACCAATTCTTCCATGAGACAACAAGCAGAATTTTTAGTCATACCCATTCTTTCACTTTTTGTCTTTAGTGTTTTTTGGAGAAATATCGTATGTGCGTTACTCTCACTCGTAGGAGATGCGATGACCAATGGTGGAATGGTCTTCTTTCATATGACAAATGTAACAACACAACTGGCTTCCTTATCCAGTATGGAAACACAACAAAAACTTTGAAATGATTCAAAAATCATGTACCGTCAGATTGGTTTCAGTATCTGCGTTATCGACTTATGCAGAACAACATCTAGTTGCAAGATACAAGCATGTCACGGTGGCAATTAGCGGTCGAGAATATCTAGTTACACCCTATCAATTGATTCCAGAAAATTCAGTTGGGATTAGAGATGAAAAATCAAATACAATTATTGGAATTCCATAAAATAAAAATAGAATAAAAAAGTGTAGTTATAGGATGCCGTCTTTGGGTTTAAGTTCGCGCCATTTTCCACGAGCCCAGAATCCCCACTTTAGTTTGTCCTCAGATGTGTAGTAACATTTTTCGTTGTGAGGACATTCGAGGCATTTCTCTGACGGTTCTATAGTAGGAGCTACATTATTTTTTAGCAGTGTGTTCAATATACGAGCTCTGCGCTTGGTTTCGCCCATGAGTCGGTTACTTCTTGGAACTTGGAATTCCATTTCATTTCCTTCTTTGTCGAAGTAGACGATCACTCCTTCTGGTTTGTCAAACATGTGCAGATATGAATTCAGTTGTATGAAGTGTTCTGGATATGGCATGGCTGGCAATTCCTCTACTGCCTTGAACACCATCGCTACATCATCTTCAACTCTTTCTGCTGTGCCAACTAGTTTTACGCCAGAGCCGGCATCAAGCTGTCCCTCCACGGGTTTTTCCATAATGCTCAATGCACTCTTTTGCATAATTTTTGACAGCATCTGTTTGTGAGTTTTCTCAGATGGATCCTTTCTATCTAGATATGAAGCTCGCAGACAACCGCTGACCTCATCGACTGTTACTTTGCCCTCGTCAGCTACTGTCGGATTAATTGCTGCAAAAACCTCTTCTATCACATCATAGACATCAAATTTTGGTGCTGCGTCACCGGCTGCTCTGTAGTTATCTATTCCTTGCTTGAGCTTTTCTTGAACCTTTCCTACGATTGGAACCTTCTTGATTTTAGATTCGCTCATTCTTTAAAAAAGGGGTTTTTGATCTATAAAAGGTATTTTATCCTAAAATTATTTTTTTATGATATTATTCCTTCTTGAATATACTTCTAAGCAATAATTTTAATAAAAGCATTTGATAGTTGCAATGAATCTAGCTATGAAAAAAATAGAAGCTGTAATTCCAGAAGACAAGTTAGAGCCAGTCTTTACTGCGTTGACGCAACTAGACATCGGAGGCTTCACATATTTCACAGCAAAAGGTAGAGGAAAGAGACCCAGAGAGATGGTATCATCGGGTAGAAGTGGACGTTTCCTATCTGCCTATAATGTGAACGTAAACCTCTATGTGGTAGTCCACGATAACGTGGTGGACAAAGTCATTGACGCTATAACATCTCATGCAAGTACTGGCATGTCAGGAGAAGGCAAGATATTCATCTATAACGTAGAGGACGCCATAGATGTAGGAACTAAGAAGCGCGGCGAGTCTTCACTCTAACTTTATTTTACATATTTTCACGAAATTATTTTAACAGTATATACAAGATGTCAATGTAGACACTGTTACTTCTCAGGTCGATTTGTCGGTTTTCAAAAAGGTGTTACTTTAGGGTGATGAACTGTTACGTTAGGGAGATGACTAGATCATTCGTAGTTCTTTGAGAATCTTTTCTAATTTTGGACTAACATTAGGAGGACAAGGATACATGGGTTTATTCCCTATTCTATTCCAAGCCCTGCGTTTTGTTTTCCCATGAGATCGTAGAATATCTGCAATCCAACAAGTCTTTACCGTTTTACCATATTTTTTTCTGTAAAGACTTTCTGCATCTTTGTAAGTCACAAAATGTGTTAAGGATATTGAAATTAAAAAGTTTAGGATAGTAGTTTCATCCAACAACTATCCTTCCCGTTGGATAGCCAACTAAACTCACTCAACTTTAGAATGTCGTTTATCTCTCTCCAAGTTGGCTTTTCCATCCATCCCTTAGGAATGACTTTGATGCAGTCCTTTTCGTTTACTATCTTGACCTTATCAATTCTTTTTCCTAACTGGACTGCAAAGTTGCCTTTTGACTCTACACTTTTTGTTATGAGATCCTTGATCTTATCATGTCCAAGACCTAGATCAATCCCTGATGCTTCGGCTGGCGTGATGTTGTTTTCTAGTCCTGTATGTGGTCTGACATAGTTGTGGTAGATGCTATAGGCATCTGCAAACCTTTGTGCCGATTCATCATTTCCTAGTCCACGTTTTGTCTTTAGTTTCTCTCTGATTTCATTGTGGTATCTCTCAATAGGTCTATTCTGAAATCCATCTGTTAGGGATTTTGTCTTGATGTGTGCAGTCTTTCGGGTATCAAGTTCTTGTCTTATTGCCTGTTGGTACGAGTTGAGAGAATCGGTAATCACAAAGTTTGGTTGTGATACCTGTTTTCCCTTGGCAATTATACTTCTTGCATCCTCTATCTTGCGTTTCTTTGATACTTCGGTTGCAATTACAAACCTAGTTCTTGGGTCGATGATAGTCCATAGCCAGTCATAGAAACCCTTTCCTGTTTTCTCTGTGTCCTTGACGTTAAGCATCATCTCATCGAGTGACCAGACATCGCTTACCTCTGGCATTAGAGAATCAACATACTCCTTGACCAGTATCATGTATTTTTTCAGCCATCGACTTATTGCCACATGGCTAATCGATAGGTCATGGACTGACTTGATGTGTCTTGCAATGTTTCTGTAAGACATGCCAGAGAGAAATAGATTCAATGCTTCCGTAATGACTTTTGGATCTGAACTTACCTTTGAGAATCCGTTCTCTCCAAGAACAAACTTGTAATTGCATTGTTGGCATGAGTATCTCTGTCGTCTTGTTCCGTTCTTGACAACACGAAATCCATTTCTTACCATTGTGTTTGAAAAGCATCTGGGACAGATTTTTACTCTTTCAACCTTTTCGATCTTCTTTTCCTGTTGTACTGTCTTTTGAAGCAACTGGCAACTTATGATGTGTTTGCATCGCTTGTCGTCTTTTCTTGTTAGATTGTACAAAAAATCAGGACATTCACAAGTCCATAGATCAGAGTCTTCAAGTTTTCTTACATTGTATGATTTGTTTTGTGATTGTGAATCTACTTGATAATGATTTTTTGTTATCTTTCTGATGTGGCTTCCCTCAGAAAGGATTTGAATTCCTTTTTCATTTCTTGGATTTTCTATTTGCATACATTAGTGTACACCATTGGTGTATATATGCTTTTATACTAATGGTGAACACTTGTAGTGTATGGGGCAAATAACACGAAAGGTGTGGAAATGTGACCGTTGTAGTCATGAATGGCTATCAAGAAATGATGAAATTCCATTGAGATGTGCCAAATGCAAGAGTCCTTATTGGAATAGACCAAAGAAATCAATTAAAAATTAATTTTAATTCAGATAAGTTTATGATGACTTGAAATAATTTCTTGCCAACCGTAGTGATTTTTCATTAAATTATCTATTAATTCATAGTCTGGTTTGTTATTTTTCATTGGAATCTTAACACTTAGGCTTTGAATCCTATTTGGAGATAACTTTCTTGAATATGAGTAACGCCATTTCTCATCATTAAGCAATGATGCAATATAAAATAAAAATGATAACGGAATTTTTGGATCTTTTGGTATTAAAACAGAAATATCATCTGGTACCGTAGCAAAATCTCTTAACTGGACAAATGCTTGACCAGTAACACGTTCTACTGTTATGGCAGGTGCATTGAATGTGGATTCTAAATTAACATATTCTATTATCCCATTATCATAGGTAGTTGCAGATATGAGGGGAATGTGACCTCGTTCCACATCTTCTCTGTAAGCACCCTTTCCTTTTTTAACAGTAAACATTGAATCTATTCTAGTTAAAACAAATGTCGAGTCTCTTTTTTTATTATCATATGTAGCAGTTGTTTTGAAATATTTTGGAAGAAATTGCCCAAATTTAATTTTCTTTACATTTTTTGTAAATGGTACTAATTTTATTTTTTCAAGTTGACGCATGTTCATTCTTCTTCCATAATGGTATCCAAATTTTGCAAATCTATTGATCTGATAAGTGTAAAAATACATTTCCTCTAATGACATTTTAGGTTGTTTTGGATCAAGTATTATGATATTACTTTTATCAACAACAGAAGTAGTAAAAGGAACTACTTGAACAAATGCAGTACCAAGATATGAGACAGTTATTAACGGAGGTTGAAAGATTTGTTTTTCACCGTTCACCTTTACATATTTTTTAATTCCATTATTCTCAGTAGTCCCATATACCAGAGGAATATCACCATCCTCAGTTTTTTCTAATGCTGGCAGAGTGCCAGTTTTGAATGTAAATAAATCAATTATCTGCATCTGCAAATTCCCTTTCTCGTTTTGAACGAATCAAAAATGCAACAGTTTCTCGGACTAGTGAATCTATTCCATTTTCAATTTCTGATGAAGTTGGATCTTTTTGGTCTAGGTATGCTTCTGGTACTAATTCAAGAAAAGGATCACTAAAATCAATTAAACTGGTTTTTTGAAATTCAACAATATTTTGAATTTTGGTATTGTGATTTTTAATAAACTGTGTTAATGGTTCTTTAGCAGTTTTCAAATCATCTGATAATTTATCATTAATCAATCGTTTTCCTTTCTTTTTAATACGACCATCATTTAATGCTCTCAACCAAAAGACTTTCTGATTTTTTTTATCATGTGGAATACCTTTCTTTATGATGATTCCTGCTGTATGAACTCCTATTGGATAAAACAAATCTTCAGGAAATGTTATTGCAGAAAGTAATGTGTGTTCCTTTAGTAGGTTTTTTCTCCATTCTAAATAACCGCCTCTTTTTATTAAACATGAATAAGGAATTACACAAAAAAGTAAACCTTCATGTTGCATTTGTTTTAATGCGTGTTCTACAAACAAGTATTCTTTCTTATCTGCCTTTTTCTTTGGAAATGGAGGATTCATTAGAACTCTAGTTATTGGCGATATTCTTCCTTTCTTGTTTTCTTTAAGATATTCTGCTGTTATACTTCCATCGATTGTTTTAGAATCTAACCATTTAGCAAAACAATTTCCCTCAATTATGTTATTTTTTCCATCTCCACGAAATATCATATTGACTAAGGCTAAAGCAACTACTGGATCTTGTTCTTCAATTCCGTAAAGTCCATACCTTTTGAATTTTTCAAAATCTTCATCATTAGATTTCTTTCTTGCTTGATCAAATGCTGCAACAAGAAATCCCCCAGTTCCACATGTAGGATCAAGAACTAAATCTGAAGACTGAATATCCAATATCTCTGCTGCAAATCGTGTTATATGACGAGGAGTAAGTACTATTCCTATCTCTTTTGCACCATTGCCGTATTTTAAAAAGACCTCATAGAATTGTCCTAAAACATCTTTCCCTGATCTCATGGCAGCGTGAATATTCAATCCTAACAAGACTTGAACAGTGTTTACAATAGCCGTTTTCAATTTGACATGATTATCTTCACTCGAAGGTTTGTCAATATGGATAAATCTCGAAAAATCAGATTTTTTATGTTTTTTAAGTATGAGATCAACTCTTGAATTTATTGAATCTACTAATACCATTGGTTCATCATCCAAATTTATTTCTGTTTTTTCTGAAAGAGCCAGTAGTAATGCAGATATGAATTTGGCTCTTGCGTCTTTATGAATTGCATTTTCATGTAATATCCCATTTATTTCCTCTGCTGCTTTAAGAAATTCCTTTTCAGAAATTTCTATGTCCTTTAAATGAGGATCATTGGATTCCAATATTCTTTCGACTTCAGTTTTTGATAATATGCCAGTAACTTCAGAAGAGTTTTCAGTAATTGTGATCCATTGTCCATTATGAAGATATTGACTTGTAGAAACATAACCTTCATTTTCATTTCCTGCAATTCCAGTAATGAATACGGATTGAATCAATTTACTCTTGTTTATTACATTCGCATAATCTTCTCTAGCTTCTTTTATTGCAACCTTTAGCATACTACGTTTACTTTTTGCTTCAATAATGTAATACAGTTTTTCACTAATCTTAACAACATTTTCAGGAGTAGTATCTCCAAGTTGATCTGCTATGGGTTTAATTTTTCTAATTTCATTTTGAGTAAAAACTTGTTCTTTATTCCAATCTTTTTTCTCTGTTAATTCTCTCAGAATGTATGCATAAGCATGAACTTCAGTTTCATGTACCATCCCACAATCGGCTTCGTTTCTGAGGTTTGATTCATCCCCCCCCTGTCAACTTTTTTATGATTATGTGTTAATTCTAAAGCCATTTCCTAGAACCTCACATTAAAATGACCTAAAACTTCTAGTTTGCAAAAACTACCAAGTATTGAGTAATGCTTGATCAATCATTCAACCCCCTGAAAACTTCATCCCTCGTCAATCAGGCAGACCTCTCGTTTGTCAATGGTGATAAAATATCTCTAATCTTAACACTCATTTTCTGAGATTGGTTTTCCACCCGTTTCTTAACAATCAATTTCAAAACCCAGTTTCTCCCTGTAACTTACCAGTGTCCTGATTATAGGTTAACAGAGATTCTATCTCCCTAACGTAACAGTTCATCACCCTAAAGTAACACCTTTTTGAAAACCGACAAATCGACCTGAGAAGTAACAGTGTCTCAATGTATATAACTCGATTAACCTAATCAAGTCCATGATCTGGCCCGGAATGGGGGATCCGTCGAAACGAAGGAAAACCCTCAGGTATCTTGCAATTACGGCTGCTATAGGAATCGGAGTAGCG
>JBOGRA010000057.1:0-10779 GCA_050749325.1 Nitrosotalea sp.
GGTGACAACAGAGATGGTTGCAGATGGTGCCAGTGTAAGCTGGAATACTGCGCAGATTCATCTTTACAAGTTACAAGCTGAGGGAAAGAGAGTTGGGCGGCAGAACCAGTGGATGAGAGTAAAGGACTAGCTACTAGACTACTGATTGCTACTAAAAAGATCAAATTGGTGTAATTTCCTAGAAAATTGACTACTAGTAGCCGGCTAATACTAGTGGCTACTATAGGTAACCTCCAGCGACTATAGGTAGTTTTTTTCCGGCGACTATATCTAGCATTTTGAGTTTTGCTAGAAACTATTAGCGGCTACCTATAGCCGGTTAGTAGTTGATGCCTACGCTGTAATTTAGCTGATGCCTGAGATGATAACGGCGGCTATAGGTAGTTGATGCCTGAGCTGCAACCTAACTACTAATAATTTACATGGGTTACGGCATAGGTTACGGTTTTCGTAACCTTTTATGCCTATCCTCTGTATTCTAGAAAAGATACAATCGTACCCTAGTTTTCAAGTCCAAAACAACAATAGTCCAAAAAAAGCGACAAAAAATTTAGTACAACCTTCTCTTTTTGGCTATAAAAAATAAATTGTAGGGACTTTGTAGCCGTCCCGATGGCTTGCTGCGTTAGTAGATATTCTGAACAGACTCGCTACCACTGTGGGCGTGTGTCTTGTAAGACCTGGTTTCATTTTTTCCTAGGTAAAAACAAGCCAAGAGTTCTGGCCAGACTAGGTTCATGACTAGATCGCTTGTATAGACTTGTGGTATTGCCAAACGGAAAAGTAATCCTAGAACAATGTTAGTATGCCATTGGTAACTTTCTAAAAGATTTTAACCAGCCCCAAGAAAGGATCGCCGTGAGAATCCTCACTCTGGATGATTTTGATACTAAAAGTAAGACTGTCTTTTTGCGGGTAGACATGAACTGCCCAATAGATCCTGCCAGTATGAAGATAATTGAGACAAGCAGGATCAAGGAATCTACAGAATCCCTCAAAGACTTGGAGGGAGCAAAGGTCGTTATTGCCTCACATCAAGGAAGAGTAGGCAACAAGGACTACACTGGAATGGAAAATCATGCCAAAGTTTTAGAACAGATCCTAGGCCGCAAAATAAAATATGTTGAAGATATCATTGGATCGGAAGCTCAAAACGAAATTAAAAATATGAAAGACGGCGATATAATCTTGCTTGATAACTTGAGACTTTGCGCTGAAGAGAATTACGAGTTCTCATCTTCTGCTGCATCACAGACTATCATGGTAAGTCGGCTCTCCAAATTGTTTGATCTGTGTGTTCTTGATTCTTTTCCAAGTTCGCACCGATCCCATCCATCAATCACAGGATTTGCATATGTGCTTCCCGCATGTGCTGGAAGGCTAGTCGAACGTGAGGTAAGAAAACTCGATGAGATAATGACGATTACAAAAGGACCGCATGTTCTAGTACTTGGAGGATCAAAGGTGGTTGACAGGCTTGAGGCAATAAAGGAACTGATTCAAAATGGACGATCTGATCAAGTATTGCTTACTGGCGTAATAGCAAATGTGTTTCTAAGAGCACAGGGAAGAATCAAGTTTCCATTAGGAATAAAAAGAGAAGAAGAGGTTGTTCAAAAGGCCCATTCTCTCATAGGAGAATACCCCGATGTCTTTTCTGTTCCAGTAGACGTTGCCGTGGAAAGAAACGGAAAGAGGGTAGAGATTGATGTTCGTGAGCTTGTCAAGGGAGATACCATATTTGACCTCGGCCCAAAGACGGTAGAATATTATCTAAAGTCAATACAGGGTGCCGGCACCGTATTCATGAGTGGTCCTGCAGGATTTTTTGAAAACGAGAATTTCAAATTTGGAACAGAGACCCTTCTCAGGGGAGTGGCTGACTCTTTTGCCACAACCATAGTAAGCGGAGGTCACCTAACAGCTGCACTGAAAAGATACGGTCTGACAGAGAGGATCAACCATATCAGCACTGCTGGCGGCGCACTGGTATTGTATTTGACTGGCGCAAAGCTCCCAATGATTCAAGCCTTAGAAGAGGCAGCTGCAAGATACAGAGCTAAATAGTTGCCTTGCATTGAGAGTTTGGACATACTTGTGATTCAAGTTTACCCAGGTAAAATTCTTGGTTACAAGACTTGCAGTTATGTTTCTCAATTATATCGAAGATCTTGAACCACTGGGTGGTAAAGTTCTGGGCAATAGGCCTTATCAATCCCTCATCATGTAGCTGTTTAAAGTATGTCTCCATGTCATCTATCGTAAGAGAGCTGTCAAGTCCACTGTTCTGCAAAAACTCAAAAATCTCATCATTTGTGAACCTAAGATTAGGATCGTTGAACTTTTCAAAAATTATTTTTCGTATCTGAATAGGTGTTGTCGCTGTTTGGTTTGTCAAGTCAATACAGGCCAGAGGCTTCTTCTTTTATCTTGTCTGCAGACTCTGTGTCCTTTAGTTTCTCTAAAAGATAAGAATACAGGCCAGATTTTAGAACTTTAAGCGATAACAGCGCGCACTTTATTCTGGCAGGTCCAAGTTCATGCAGACCAAGGTTGTCCAGTATGTCTTCTTTAGAGAGCTTTTTTACCTCTTCAAAGTTTTTTCCCATAATGAGTTCAGTTAGCATGGAGGCGCTGGCCTGGCTTATCGCACATCCTTTTCCTGTGAACTTGACGTCTACTACTTTGTTTTCCTTTATGTTAAGGTGCATCTCAAGTTCGTCGCCACAAAGTGGATTACTGTCTCTCTGTGCAATGTCTGGATTTGTCAGCTTGCCATAATTCCTTGGATTCCTGTAATAGTCCAGTATTATCTCTCGATAAATATCTGCACTACTCAAAGTCTAAACAACTCCTTTGCCCTATAGAGCGACTTGACGAAAACATCTACTTCGTCCTTTGTATTATAAATATAAAAGCTTGCGCGAGAAGTCGCAGAAACATCCAGCCTTTCCATCAGCACCTGTGCACAATGGTGTCCTGAACGAATGGCAACTCCATCTTCATCAATTATTGTTGCAAGGTCATGTGGATGAATGTCTCCCAGATTAAATGATATCACAGCACCACGTTTTGCAATATCCATTGGTCCGTAAAGCTTTATTCCTTTTATCTGAGAAATTTTGTCAATTGCATACTTTGTTATCTCCATCTCATGTTCACGTACCTTATCCATCCCTATTCTTTCAAGATAGTCAATTGCGGCAGAAAATCCAATTACATCTGCAATATTTGGAGTGCCCGCCTCAAACTTGTAAGGTAGATCGTTCCATGATGTTTCATACTTGTGTACCTCACGGATCATGTCTCCTCCGCCATTGAATGGAACCATGCCTTCAAGCAGTTTTTTTCTTGCCCATAGTACTCCAACACCTGTGGGTCCTAGCATCTTATGAGCCGAGAATGCAAAAAAGTCACAGTCTAGTTTCTGCAGATCTACTTTTAGATGGGGAACAGACTGGGCTCCATCAACTAGTACTCTAACTCCTTTTTTCTTACAGCGTCGGATAATCTCTTCAGAGTCAGTTATGGTACCAAGAACATTTGACATCTGGCTGAATGCAACAAGTTTCACCCTGCCAGTTTCCAAATATTTGTCAAGTTGATCAAGCAAAAGTTCGCCATTGTCATCAACTTCAATGTACTCTAATTTTGCACCTTTTTCTTTTGCCAATAGCTGCCATGGAACAATATTGCTATGATGTTCGTATTCTGTGGTAACTATAATGTCATCTTTGTTAACATTTTGTCTTCCCCATGAATAAGCAACCAGATTTATTGCCTCCGTTGTGCCTCTAACGAAAACTATCTCCTCACGACTCTTCGCATTGATAAATTTCACAATCTTATCCCTAGTGTTCTCATATGCTATCGTTGCCTCTTCTGCCAATTCATGAACCGCTCTGTGAATGTTTGAGTTGTAATTTAGATAATAATTGCTTATAGCGTCAATCACTTGGATGGGCTTTTGCGTGGTTGCTGCATTATCAAAGTAGATCAAGGCTTTGTCTTTGTGAACTTTACGTTTTAGAATAGGAAAATCTTTTCTAATATTTTCAATTTGTATCATGCTTGCTTGCAAATTATTCTACCTCAACATAGATTTCATTTTGTTCTATTTTAACATTGTAGGTTTTAAGCGGTACCTCAGCTGGAAGGTTTTGAGGAGCCCCTGTTGTAAGATTAAATGTTGAGAGATGTAGAGGACACGTAACTCCCTCTTCGTTTAAAATACCTGTTGTAAGGTCAGCCTCTGTATGAGTACAGATTCTATCTGTTGCATAAAACTTTCCATTAAGATTTGCCAAGAGAATTTTTTTTTCCTTGTAATCAAAATCTATCATGTCGCCTCTTTTCAGATCACCTGTACCACATACCTTGACCCATTCTGACAACCCATTCACCTGTATTTGTAATGACTCTCAAAGATATCGGTCTCACGATATCTTGTCTCTTCTACTTCAAGTATTGCTTTGAGTTGTTCATCTGTTTTGATCTTAAGGTCTCTGCCAAGCCATTTTGATTCAATAAGGTAGCTTATCCAAGCACGAATCTGGTATGACATCTTTCTTGACAGGGGTTCAAGAAAACCTTCTACTATGATCTTTTGTGCCCCTGATTTGTTCAAACATCGAGTGGCAAGATAGAATAGCTGTTCTTCATCCATCTGAGCAACCGAGGCCGAATGCGTCGCCTTTACATCGTTTGTTAGTATTTCAAGACCAGGAATGGAATCTGATTTTGCTCCCTTATCTAACAAGATCGAGTGGCCTGCAAGATATGATTCTGAATGGTGTGCATCTTTTTCAATTCTAATCATTCCCTTAAAGAGAGACTTTGAAGTGTCTTTGAGAACAGATTTTTCCAAGACTCTGCCAATAGTAGAAGGGGCATTATGTATAAGATTGGAAGCTAGATCAAATGATTGATTATTGTTTCCAAACACTACTTCTGTATCATGTGCATTTGCACCTGTTCCATTTAGATAGTTATCAACCTTGTATCTTGAAAGATATGAACCAAACAATCCAAGATACCAGCTCATTTTTGCATCTTGGCCAATTCTTGCAGTCCTAGATGAAAAGTTTACTGCGTTTTGATCCATTGCTTGCAGTGTTACAAGTTCAATCTGGCTATTTGGGTTAGCAGTAACGTCAAGAACCTCAAGATATGCCTGTTGCTTGGCAGATTTGGGTGCATAAATCTCTTGGACTATGGATGCCTTGCTGTTTTCATCCCCCATTACAATATTCCTAGATATTGTAGATGACTGGTCAAGAGAGAGAGAAGATATTACATGGATCTGTTTTTCTAAAACTAGGTTTCGTGGAACATAAATAAAAATTCCAGAATTAAAAAATGCGTTGTTGAGTGCAACATATTTGTCTCTGTTGGCATCAATTTTTTCAAACGTTTTTCTTATCTTATCTTCATGCTCTCTTATGGCATCTTGAATTGAGCATACGACTAGACCCTTTGATTTTAATTCTGAAGGTATGTTTATCTTTGAAACGTTTGTCCCTATCTGAATTATGTGTGGATTGTTTGAAATATCAGCTAGTCTGTCATTTACAAAATCAGGCAGCGTAGTGTCCGAGCTTAAAGAGAAGGTCACTTGTGATGTATCCATTTTGTTGGCATCTGTGTATTTGTTATAAAGTGGCGAAACCTCAGGCGGGAGTTGCTCGTAAATTGAAAACGATTTCTGTCTATAGTCTTTTAGCCAAGATGGCTCGTTGTTGGACTCGGAGATTTCATCTAGATGATTTACGCCAAGCTTAGACAGGACAAAAGATGACATATCAGTTCAGAGTGCTATTGGCAAGTCGGACTAGCCGACTGAGCCATCCATTTCAAGTTTGATTAGCCTATTGAGCTCGACCGCATATTCCATCGGTAGCTCTTTAGTGAATGGCTCTATGAATCCGTTTACAATAAGGGTGAGTGCTTCTTCTTCGGTGAAGCCTCTTGTCATGAGATAGAATATTTGCTCGTCACCTATCTTACCTACAGTTGCTTCATGAGTAATTGTTGCGTCTTCTTGGTTAATTTCCATGTAAGGATAAGTATCAGTCTTTGATGTATCGTCAAGTAAAAGAGCGTCACATCTTACTGAAGCTTTGACATTTGTTGCACCCTTGGCAACATGCAAGAGTCCTCTGTATGTAGTTCTGCCATTGTTTTTGCTTACTGATTTAGATGTGGTTCGAGATGTAGTATATGGAGCGAGGTGAACCATTTTTGCACCAGTGTCTTGGTGTTGGTTCTTGCCTGCAAATGCAATTGATAGCGTCTCCCCATGTGCTCTTTGTCCAAGTAGATAAATTCCTGGATATTTCATGGTGACTCTGCTTCCAATGTTACCGTCAATCCATTCAACTCTAGCACCTTCGTATGCATATGCTCTCTTTGTAACCAAGTTGTAAACATCGTTACTCCAGTTTTGAATTGTGGTATATCTCAATTTGGCGCCTTTCATTGCAATCAATTCAACAACTGCAGAGTGTAGTGATTCTGAGGAGTATACAGGAGCGGTGCATCCTTCAATGTAGTGTACCTCTGCGCCTTCGTCAGCAATTATCAGTGTTCTTTCAAACTGACCTATATTCTCCTTGTTGATTCTAAAGTATGCTTGCAATGGCAGGTCTACCTTCACGCCCTTTGGAACATAGATAAATGATCCACCGCTCCAGACGGCACTGTTAAGTGCCGAAAATTTATTATCTTCTGGCGGGATTATTTTACCAAAATATTTCTTGAAAATTTCTGGATGCTCTTTTAGAGCAGAGTCAGTGTCAAGGAAGAGAACACCTTTCTTTGCAAGATCTTCTCTCAGACTATGATAAACAACCTCAGATTCGTATTGAGCCCCGACTCCTGCCAAAAATTTCTTTTCAGCCTCCGGAATTCCAAGTTTATCAAAGGTTGCCTTTACTTCAGCCGGAACACTGTCCCAATCTTTTTCTGTCTTTTCAGAAGCCTTGGCATAATAATAGATATTGTTAAAGTCGATAGTTTTGAGATCCGCTCCCCAATTTGGCATTGGCTTTTTCATAAAGATATCATATGAGCGAAGTCTAAAGTCTAGCATCCATTGTGGCTCATTCTTTAGTTTGCTAATCTCTTCAACTACTTCTTTTGACAGCCCCTTCTTACTTGTGAAGACATACATCTCAGTAGAATCCTTGAAATCATATTTTGCATAATCCATATTGAGGTTCTCTGTTGTCATGATTTACATAACTCCGTTATATTATAAAAAAGTTATACCCCTCTTCATACAGGTACAGCGGAGTAGGCCAAGCTAAATACATGTAAACTGATACAATATTTGCCTTGACTGACATTACAAATCAAATTATCTTAGGTCTAGCTAACGATCTCATTCCAAGATCTTAGAACAATGTCTAAAAAAATCCAAATTTTTTCTAGCAAAAAAGATTGACATGTAGAAGATAAAAGTTAGCAGAGACAGTTCTTTATTGTCTCGACTGCGCCTGGAACTGTATGAACGTCTGCAATTATTGGGTTTACTCCAAATTTTTTTAACTCATCTGCTGTAAATGGACCTATTGCTACAACAGTTGTTTTTTCCAGATTTGTCTTCAATGTGTTTTTATCTGTATCGCCAAGCATAATCTCAAAGAATGCCCTAACAGAGGACGCACTTGTAAAAACAATACCATCCACCTTGTTATTTGAAAACAGTTGCTTGAATTCTATCCATTGAGTCAAATCGCTATAAGATTTAACGTCATACAAGTAAACCTCCTTTACTCTGAGCCCTATCTTCTCAAGAAGTTGAGCTAGAAATTTTGTAGATGCCCCGCTTCTTGGTACAATTACTTTTTTTCCTTCTGCGTTTAGACGTGTGAAAACTTCGCCAACACCTACTGATGAAAACCTTTCAGGGATATGAGCCACCCGGATTCCTTCTGCTTCAAGTGCCGCTTTTGTTTTTGGACCAACTGCAATTACTGTGGTATTTGCCACCCCCAGATGTAGCTTTTCATACTTTGAGATCTTTCTAGCAGTATCAAAAAGTAATTTTACAGCCTTTGAGCTCATAAATACAGAAAAGTCTGGATCTTCTTCCTTTACTGCACTTAGAAATTCATCTACCATTCCCTCGCCTTTGCTGACAAGCTCTATGGTTGGAAGCGATATCGCACGCGCCTTTTCACCAGTAATTAGGCGGACAAACTCTTCCGAGTCCTCCCTAGATCGTGTGATTGCTATGATTTTTCCTTGTATCACTTTCTCCACCCTATCTTCTCTGAAAGAGAAACAACTTTGCCTATTATAATTATAGACGGAGGTCTTATTTTTGATTCACTGACCTTCCTTGCAATATTTTCCAGATTCCCCTTTATCATCTTGTGTTTATCAGTAGTGCCATTCTGAATTACTGCAACAGGTGTATTCTTGTCAAGACCTCCTTTGATCAGACTCTTTGAAATTATCTCAAGTCTTGAAAGTCCCATCATTATCACTATAGTGTCAACAGATTTGGCTAGTTTTTTCCAGTTTACTGCCCCTTGTATTTTTTTTGCGTCCTCATGACCTGTAACAAACACAACAGAAGATGCATAGTCTCTGTGAGTTAGAGGTATTCCAGAATATTCTGCAGAACCAATTCCAGAAGTTATTCCTGGAATGATTTCATATTTGACTTTATGTTCCCTGAGAAATTCTGCTTCTTCTCCTCCTCTTCCAAAGATAAATGGGTCTCCCCCCTTAAGTCTGACAACATTTTTTTTGGCTTTAGCATATTTTACCATCAACTCGTTTGTCGTATCTTGGTGCTTGTAGTCATCACCCACATCCCTTCCAACGTATACACTCTCAGATCTTTTTGGAATCATATCGATTATTTTCTTGCTTACCAACCTATCAAACAGTACCACATCAGCTGACTTGATTGCTTCAACAGCCTTAAGGGTAATCAGTTTTGGATCACCCGGACCTGCCCCTACAATGAAGACTTTGCCTTTCATTTTTTATTCCATTCCTCTACCTTTTCTCTCCAGTTCTTTGCCAGCTCTTCTATTCCTTTTGCTGAAAGTTCGGAGGCGATTTGTCTTCCAAGCTCTTTGGCCTGTGTTGGCTCAGAATCTCTTTTAACTGCAATAAATTTGCTGCCGTCTACAGAATAAACGGCAACGCTAAGAGTCAGCTTGCCTCCATTTTGATTGGCCAGAGCCCCTACAGGAAACCTACACCCCGAATCTACAAACATGGATAGTGAGCGCTCAACTTCAACTGCAATTCTCGATGCCTGATCCTCAATTTTTTTCAGGATGTCAATTAACGGTATGTTATCTTTTCTTGCCACTATTGCAAGAGCTCCTTGGCCTGGCGAAGGTACAAAAATTTCTACAGGGAGCCTCTCAAATTTCACGTCAAGACCCAATCGTTGTATACCAGCTTGAGCCAAGACTATACCATCAAATTCACCCTCATCGATTTTTTTGATTCGTGTTTCTATGTTGCCTCGGATTGGTTTTACTATCAAATCAGGTCGTTGTCTTGAGATCTGCACTGCTCGTCTCAAGCTGCTTGTGCCAATGACTGAGCCTTTTTTTATGTCATTTAGTGTCTTGCCATCTTTTGATATGAATATGTCATTAGCTGGTTCCCTCTTTGGAATACAGGCAAGTACAAGTTCTTCTGGCAGTTCTGCTGGAACATCTTTTAAGCTATGTACTGCAAAATCTACTTTTTTTTCAGCAACCGCCCTATCGATCTCTTTTTCGAATATTCCTTTTTGGTTTATAGTAAAAAGTGGTCTTGCATCCGTGTCTCCTTTTGTTTTTATTGGAACTATCTCAAATTCTGTTTGTAATATGTTCTTTTTTAGTTCTGAAATCACCCAGTTAGTTTGAGCTAGAGATAGCTGACTCCCTCTTGCACCTACAAGATATTTCATTCCTTCACCATCTTTAACGCTTTTTCGTATGCAATAACTATCTTTTGCATGTCTTCATCAGTATGAGCGTATGAAAGGAAAATAGTTTCAAATTGTGATGGTGCTACAAAGATTCCATTCTTTAGTAACCCTCTAAATAATTTTTTAAATTTTATGGCATCAGCTGCCTTTGCAGTAGAATAGTCAACCACTCTATTATCTGTAAAAAAGATCTGAAACATGGAACTGATAGAATTAATTTGGTGTTGTATATTCATATCAGATGCAAGATCCCCCAGAGCCGATACCAAGCCCTTGCAGGCTTTCTCAAGTTTAGGATAAAGTTTGTCCTTGTTCTTGTTCATTGTTTTTACAGAGGCAAGTGCGGCAGACACAGATATAGGATTGCCAGCATATGTGCTTGCCTGATAGACCTTTCCTTCAGGAGAAAGGATATCCATAATCTCACTTTTCCCACCGACTGCCGCAATAACAAAGCCATTTCCCAACGCTTTGCCAAGAGTGGTTATATCTGGCACTATAGAATACGATTTCTGAGCTCCTCCAGGTGACATTCTGAATCCTGTCACAACTTCATCAAATATCAAAAGATTGCCATTTTCTGATGTGATTTTTCTTATATCATTTAGAAAATGTTTTTCTGGCAACACAAGTCCCATATTTGCAAGAACTGGTTCCACTATTACAGCCGCAACATCTTTTTCTTTTTCTAAAACAGAAGCAAATTCTTGAGAATTATTATATTGAACAACTAGCGTATTCTTTGAAACTTCCTCAAGACTTCCATCAGAAACAGATAGTCCCATGTGGGCTGCCCCAGATCCTGCCTTTACCAAAACATAATCATGTGC
>JBOGRA010000058.1:0-10722 GCA_050749325.1 Nitrosotalea sp.
AACTAATGGATGTCTGTCCATGATGATATCATTTGGTGTGGCAAAATTGAATATGATGCGATTGACAATGTAAGTTGGGAAACAAAGCAGTTCCACGAAGTATTACCTGTCTTCCCGCAAGACTATTCATCTTCATGACTATATTTCCAGACGGATTGGCAGAGACCCGTATGCCATTTGAGCCAAGTGTGGGAGAGAGATTACCGCTTAGCGTCTTGGTATCAGTAAATGATAGTATGTTAGCTGGGCCTGCTTCCTGTACCAGCTGGCCGTTGGTATAATGGTACGTGCTGTAAAATTCCGGCATGGGCAATGATACAGAGTTGTCATTGTTTTGTATCAATGCTGCAAAGTTTGTTCCTTGCGGAATTGAAACATACGGCTGGATTGGCGATGTGGTTCCTACATATCCAGAACCGTAAACAAGCGTTCCCTGTGGCTGTACCGTTTGGATTCTTGCCGCAGTCCCAAGTCCTGCTCCTGAAATGGCATTATTGACGGCATCATTGCTGGTACTGTTAGAGGGCGATGTCTTTTGTACTGTAAACACATTGCCAAGGTCTGTCACGATTTGAATCTGGGTTGCAGACGCATCACTAAATATCATAGTACTTGCAACAAGTAGCATTATCATAAGACTGGATTTTTGCACAGATGCAAAGAAAGAGATTTTTTTAAGGAGTTTGGAAGGTCAGTTAAGATACTGCGATGGAATAACCCGGAAGATTGAAAGTGTCATCATTTCATTACTTCTGAGATTTTGATTAACACATTTTCTGCTACATCATCAAATGAAGGCATATTTGGCATTAAATGGCGCAGATCTGCTTTCCAATTTTTCTTCGTCTTATTCATCCCTTCTTTTAATTTTTTTAAATCAAACTGATCTCCGTAGAGAGATAGTTTTGAATTAACTAAACTCGGATCAATAACTACGTTTTTCCCAAGTAGATACCACATATCGTACAGATGTCGTGGTCTTTGTGCATATATTATAGCGCGAACCTTCTCAGCTATTATTTCCTTCAAAGTCATTGTTGGAATGTGAAAAACACTTGGTTTCATGTTATCATAAAAATGAATAATTTGTCGATTTTCCTGACCATTCAAAACTTTTTCTCTTATACTAAGGTCTATCTTTACACTGTTTGGGTGTCCATTAAAATCATTATATTTAACAGAAAAGCTCTTGCTTTGCGCAACCGTCTTTTCCTCTTTTACTTCTGTAAAGTCGACTTGGTTATTTGTAATCCCTTTAATTAAGAAACCATAAAGACTGCTCGAAATATCTTCTGTACAGGTAAAATCAAGATCTTCAGAAAACCTAGTCTCTGCAAAATAGGCTTTCTTCAAAGATGTACCACCTTTGAAGACGAGTTTGTCAATCTCGCCAAATCTAGATATTATTGACAGTATAATCGTAATTGTAAAATCCTTTTCTAATGTACCGGCAGGCACTCCGTGTTTGCCTGCAAGAATTTTTATCTCGTCTCCTTTCATTAATGCTCCATCCAGTCTTTTAGGTCATCTTCTGTTCTATTTATTATTAAACCAAAATCTTTTGAATACCCATACTTTTCCTTTGTTGCCGCAGGATCAAGATAATGATATCCCTTGAAAGTGTTTTTTTTAATTTTATTTACGATATCGCTTTTTATTTCAAGCAGGGACAAAAGATAACCCAGTCTTCTTAACACTACATTTATCCCAACATCAATTGCATATTGTAAGACAACACCCCAGTTCACATCATCTGCGTCTTTTGAATACCATAATGCTTTCATCACTTCTGGAATGCCACCACAATACTGGGGATGCGCCAGCCCGTCTACCAAAGTCTTTTCTTTTGAGGAGATGTTGAATTTTTTGTCTCCAACTTTTTGCTCTACATATCCAAAGAACTTTTTCTCTGAGAGTGCCACAAATTCGAATCTTTGATTTCCAAACTCTAGGCTGCGTTTTCTTTGTGTTGTTGCCACAAATACTGTATTAGGAATTTGCTCTGTCATGCCCCAGAAATTCATAGCAGTCCAGAATCCAACATAATAGACATCGATGAGATGAGGCACGATTACCCAGGGGTATTCACTCCAATACTTTTCGTATCCTGCCCTTGCAGGAACTAGGAGGTACTTTCCTCTCTCAATCCTTTGGATGCATCTCTTACGAGTTAGATTCACCAGGATGTTTTTTACCGAAGGGACGCTGGTTTGGAGGATCTTTTGTGCGTCCTTGAAGGTAAAAACGTCTACTGCGTACTTTTCTAGCGTTAGTAATAGTTTATTTTCTTTGTCTCCTAAGACTAGATTGTGTGTCACAGAGGTCTCCTATTAAGAGACTTTTGTTACACAAGATATAAAAAGTTATAGATGTTGTGTCAAAAAGGTCTTGCATAAAGAGACTTTCGTTACATGAAATATATAATTTATATTCCAAACATTCTCAAAAGTTCTGCTAACTTATCGGGGTTTGCCAACAAGCAAGCTCGGTGCAATCTGCTCCACATCTTTGAACTGCCTCATCGCTTCACCTCGCACTGCGTCAGGGACGAACTGCACCCCTCTAGCCAGTATATTTCTGGCTGCATTGACGTCTCTGTCAATGTGTAAACCGCACCTAGGACAAGTTACCATTCGGTTCTCTTCGAGGACCTTTGCCTCACATATCGAACACTTTGAGCTTGTTCCTTTGGGGTTTACAAAAATTACTGGAAAGCCGTTATGCCACATTGATTTGTAGTTTATCATGTTTTGCAGCTTGAATCTGGACCATGAATTGAGTCTGAACCGGAATCTTGTTCCTTGACCGTTTCCCTTTCTGTACATCTTTCTTATTCCTGTCAGGTTCTCCATAAAGACCTGTTTTCCTGTAGATGCTATCTCCTTTGACTTTTGGTGCAAGAGTGTATCTTCACTGTCTTTTTGCTTTCTGCCATACTTTTGTTTGAGTTTTTTCTGTATTCTTGCATCATCCCTTGTAAAATGCGATAACACGTCTCTATACTTCATCTTCATTGATACAATTCCTGACATGTCAATGACAGTCACTTTTCCTGATTCATCCACACACGTTGCATTCTCCAAGTTCATGTCAATTCCAGCATATCCAGTTGGTATCTGTGTCTTGATCTCCTTTGAGAAGGATATGGAAAGTGTGTTGGGTGTAAGTGTGACGTTGCCGGGTTTTGGGTTAGACTCTGAGATGACCCTTGAGGTATGATGATTGAGTGGTATTACAACAAATTCTCTTGGTCGTGTTGGGATCTGTATGTGGTCATAAAATATCTTGTATACGTAGGAATCGACAATAAGAAATTCTTTCAAGACATATGGCATTTTTGCATCTGGTCTTTTTTTGAGTGCCTTTCTGTAACTCTTTAACAGTGCATGGGCCTTGAAGACAGCCATGCTGATGTAGCTTGTATGGAATCCATTCTTGAACATTGGATAGAGCTCGTTTCGCAGTCTTAATTTTGATGTGATATTGTTCTTAATTCCTATCCTTACTGCCTCGTTTACCATGTATCGAAATTCTTCCATTAACTTGCCTAGTTCCGTGCAACGGTGTGTTTGTTTGATTGATTTTACTGCAAGCAACCTCTCAACATGTACTGGCTGCAATAAAAGCACTTGGTAATAATCATAACAAAGGATTACTTGTTAGCAAACCCCGATAAGTTAGCAGAACTTCTTGGATCATTTTAGATATTGCGATGGAATCACATCGGTAAGATTTAGTGTGGAATTAGAAAAGGGCCTGATCTGTGCATTATATGGAATTCTTTCTATGAGATTTCCTTGGTCATCTAAAATTCGGATATATTTTATGTTGATTGGATTGTTTTCTGGATTTTTGATATCAAGTGTGTTTCCCGAGTAGGAAGCAATAGCAGTTTCTTTTTCCTTGTTGCTGCGTAAGGTATCTATGGTGTTTGCCTTTTGCATGTAGGATACGTTTTGGCTTTCGACATACAGTATCATTGCAATACCAATGATTACAATTATTGTTACTGCAATTGCAAGTGGTAAAGACATGATTCCAAATCATGGTATGTCATTTAAGGAATTGAGAAGAGCCTTTTATGATATCCAAATTTGTGATATGTGATTGGCCTAGCAAAGGGACATGAGATTTTTGACAGGTTTAAAGTTCAAAGCAAGATGGGATCTGGAGTACTGTATTTGCTCAATACCGGCATTGCATTGGAAGTTTCAGGAAAGGGTCTTGCCCTTGAGCTAAGATATGATGACATTATACTTGTAAAAGAAATTAAAAAAGAGACGCTTTTGATCTCATGGACGGAAGGAAAAGAGGAATACGATATCAAGCTTAATGCCAAAAATGCAAGCGAGATTGTTCGGAAAATAATCAGCAACCGAAAAAATTAGTTGGTTTAATTTGTGAAGTTTTCATTTAATGATTTCAATTCTTTTAGGATCTGTTGCTCACTTGTAACATTTAATGGTCTAGTATAGTTCTGACCAAAGGGCATGGTATCATTTTGTAAAGTTTGGGTCAGATTGCCGCTTGGTAAAATGTTACCAGTCTGATTTATTGAAGGCAAAGCCTTGACAGGTTGTGACTGGTTGACATCGTTTGTATTCTGTGGCATTGTCCCTGCATAAACTTGACCATACAAAAGAGGATTAGAGCACAATCCCTTGACATCAATGGCTTGAGAGATACTATTTTGTACGTTGTTTGTTTCTAACTTGACTTGGTAAAGTATCGGGGGGTCAGCACTATACCCTTCCGAATCATAAATTGTCTGCTCAATTGGAAATGGAAATCCATCTTTTATGTATATGGTGTTGTCCTTTACTATATCAAATCCAACCTCATAAACTCTAGTAGAGTTGAACCCTGTATCAATTGAGGTAAACCTGGTAACAGTCAGTTGCGGCACGGGAGATACGTAATCGTCTACAAAACCCCACGAGCTGCCAATCTCCAGCTTTTGTGGCATGAACGTATTTGCATATTTTTGAAGATACAGCAACGTGTGTGAAAGCGATGTGGCATAATTCATGCTGGAGCCGTCGGTAGTTATCGTACCAAAGTCTTCAGTGACATACAATATGGCAGGCCACTGGCTTGTAGAGCCGTCAGGTGTGAAGGTACCCTGTACTATCCAGATGCCTCCCGTGTGATCCTGTAGCAATGAAACAAAGTCAAGCCTTGCCTGATAGCATGTGGTTGCACCGTTTAATGTTGGCTTGATTGTACGATCACAGATGTGGTAGGTAAGACTCTCGCCTGGTACGATTCCCTTGCCGACATACCACGACGGATATCCTTTCTGGTTTTCAATGACCTGCTCTTCAAGGCTCAAACCTGTTGCATGTGCGACTGCAGAAAATGACAATGGTATCACTGCAAGAAAAATCAGAATAACTTTTTGCACGGATATCATGATTTGATTCTTTAAAAGAAGAAAATTCCTGCCTTAAATTCCAGACCTTTATCAGATCTCATGGCATCAAAGGAAGGGTTTGTCTGGCTTGAGCTCAAGGTCCAGCAAAAGTTCAGGGACGACAACGAGAACAGGATATTTGGGATAATCCAGCATGCACCAGAATTTGCGTTCTTTGTATTTCGTGAAAAGGATGCCATGAGGCTGGTTGTCAGGACAACAGAGAACAACCAGAATCTATTCAAGACGATTCCAGGAATAAGCGTTGAGCAGACCAAGACTCCACACTTTGGCAACATGGTTGCAAAGTATCTTGTACTGAGGAACAAGCGCTCCATGGTTCCGCTAACAGATCTCAAGGTCATAACAAAGAGCAACGCATACCAAAAGATGTGGCAGGAAAAGAGGGACTCTGTGATGACCTGTTTTGTTTGCAACAAGACCAAGGACGCACTATCCATGATTAATGCAAAGATAACGTCGCTTGAGGGCGCCCAAAATACAAAAGGGGCGCGCCTTTCAGGAAAGAAAAAGACAGAACTTGCCGCAGCAACCCAAAAGCGTGACGGACATCATGGCTACTACAACTGTACCATCGTATTTGGCGTACGGAGCACTTGTACAGAACTGCAAGAGCTACAAGACGCGAAGGAAGGCAAGATAGCTGAAGAGAAGGACATCTTTGAGTCAAGAGTAGAGCAGATAAACTCCCTTGATGAAAAAGAATTCAGGAAAGATTACAAAAAGATAAAGGAATCATACCAAGAGGCAGTCAAAAAGATCTGGGATGATTCCAGGTCCAAAGCAAAGACTAGAAGAAAAGAGATCATAGAGTCGGTACAGACACTTGACAAGATGATTGGCACTTTCCTGCTCAACTCGTTTGCGCACAGGATTGCAAGGCGCAGGGTAAAGTTTTCATCAGGAGGGAAAAGTTTTGGGCAGAGATTGGCTGAAATATTTGGCGGTACAAGTACCATTGATCCCATCACCTTTGTTCCAGGGAAACTATATTCAAAAAGCATGGTGCTGACAGAGATTGAGCTTGCATTTTTCATGTCGTTCCCGCAGGAGTATGACATCCAGACAATCAACTTTGGCATGGGCCCAACCCCAACCTTTGTCCATGGAAGCAAACAAGAGATGGATGAGACCAACCTTACTGTACAATGCAGTCATGCGGTCTCCCCTGATGACATTGACAAGCTGGATAGATCAGTAGTATCAGGCCTTCGAGTGATATGTGCAAGATGCGTCAATCCTGTCTTGATCAAAAGAGATGGCAGGGGCGGCTACGTAATAGAGTCAACCGAAGATACTGACTAAAATGTCACAGCATTCTTACTTGATTGTCATATGAATTTCAATACACCGGTTTATTACACAAGATATCAGGTACATTTCATGGAACAGAGATTAACATGTGCAAATCATTCAGATGAAGAAATAGTTCTTGATCAAATAGGATGGAATAATTTCAACTGCCCCAAATGTGGAAAAGATTATTCCATTGGGAGAAAGGTTGTAGTGTTAGATCCAAAACCCGTACAAAGATAGCATTGAGTCTAGTGGGAACCGGTCAACCATATCATCTTGGGATTATTTTGGACCCGTTTATTCGTAAATAGGTAACAAATTCGAGAGATTGGGGTTACTGACATGGTCTTATTTTAGAACCATTGATGTGAGAATTGTTCACACCTTTTTGGTTTCAGCGTATGGCTTTTCATACTCATATTTTATTCCACATCTTCTGGTCTTTTGTCAATTAGTGAAGGCTTGGTGGAAAGTGTCCCCAAGGGCGTTTGCATCAGCTACAACAAAGTCAGATACAAAGATGACAAGAATTGCAATTATAATTGCAAGATGCATGGTTTTCATAGCAATGATTTTCTCATTTTATTTCGCAAGACAACGGCAAACCAAGTGACCGCACTACTTATCATGGCGTATTGTATAATCCACCACAAAGGACTGTATACTACGTTATGCATCACCATCTCGGTGATAGTCATTGGGCGCATGATTCCTGAATTTGTTGCATGGATTGCATCAATGGAGAGCAGGTATGTTTTCCATAGCACGATATCAGACAGATACAAGCCTACAAGGACTAGGACTATTATTGCACTTTTCTTTGGAGAATAATAGGCAGTTATTCCAACAATGGCTGCCAAGGCAATATTTGCTGACATTCCAAATACTGAATTTAGGGATCTTACGACGGTATCACAGGTAGGATGTAGTGGACTGGAATCTCTTGGCTGGAAGTAGCATGAAATAAAAAAATCTGATTGAATGAGAACAAGATCTGCTGCACAAAAACAGCAGATTGCTATGATTATGGATTTGGGTAGTGCTTTCATTCTTGGCTCTCATGTAGCGGTGTAGTTTGTTTTTTTCTCATTACATACAGAATGCCAACTATTACACCCACCGCAGAAACCCCTGCCATAAAAATGAGGCCGACAACTATTCCAATTGAGCCAAGACTGTCATCATGAGATTGTATTATTGGCGCGCTGCCTTCAAGATATACAGTGGGTTCAAAGGTAGTTCCGTTGTCATGGCTTGCCCTAAAAAAGACATGGTATATGCCAGGCGAGGCATCAGTCCATGCAACAAATATGTTGTTATCTTTTGCTGACACATACGGATTCATGGGATTGGTATCGTTGTTTATCGTAATTGTACCTCCCAGCACTCTTCCACTGTCAAGGATCCTCTTGAACAAAACGAGATCTGTGCCATTTGGATGATTTGCCCATGTGACGTACAAATTGTTGCCAGCGAGGGCGTAGGCGGATGAAGTGCAGGGCGGGTTAGATTTCTTTGCATTGTCATATTTGCAGGGTTAGGATATGGAGGCGGAAAATTGGTGGTGTCATTTCCAGTTATTGCGTCTGCAGTCATAACTGACGACATGACATAAAACATGCAGATAAAAATTATTGATATTATAAAAGAATGATTTACCAAAACCATTTGTTATCTTGAAATTATGGTTTAAAAAAGTGGCGCAACATTCTTCCGGATTTGCAATAGGCGTGGTTTTCATCTTTCTACCTTTTATTTGATCAAATCAATCGTGGAACTGTAATCTCCACCGTAGTTATCCCTGCCTTGAATGGAATCGTTAGATCTCTTTCAGTAAGTGATTTTGTTTCGTTGTATTGAACTACATAACCATCAGTTAGGACAATGAACTGCTCATCTTGATTGTGCATTTTTGCATCAAGCAATGCCCGCGGCAGGCCAATTGACAGAAATCCATTTCTTGTAGTCTTCAACACAAGTGAAAAATATCCGTCCTTTTCATTTATCTGTGCACCAAGAACTTTGTTGTACGGACCATCCGTGATAGTATAGTTTAATGAAACCCCTGTATAGTTTTCGTTAACCATCACTGGAATTACTCCGCTATGAGAAGACGGTATAGAGTTTGATTCGGCATAGGACACGGTAAATTCTTTTTCTGTTTTTGTATTTTCATAAGATGCAATCATCTTGTATGTGCCAGCTTTGTTTATGGTTGGTGGTCCGCCAATTTCTACAGCTGCAAGTGTTCTGTTCAGCTCAAATAATTCTGCAGGACAGCATTGAAGGAGCTTGTTTGGGTCCACACTCCAAATTTTCTCTCCATTGCTGTTTTCAATTGCCACAGTAGGCCTCAAGCCTGCATTGAAGACACCATATCCATTCACTGATACCGTAAAGTCAATTGGTTGGCCTTTTGCGTATGTTTTATCAAGATTGCCTATTTGCAAGACGGTGTAAAACCTTGGGTGTTGATGGTCGGGTTTTACAACAAACTCTTTTTCTATCGACTTGTCACCAACGGAACCTGCAAGAATGTATGATTGAGTGCTGTTGATTATCGAATCGCCATTTACTCCTGCATAAAATCCTACGCTATAGTTGTGACATGTTTCGTAATGAGCGTGCGAGTCTAGAAAAATCTGTGATCTGTTTGTTGCATTTAACACCATGATTTTTGGATCATTGCATCCAGAGTCTTTGTCGTTGAATTTTAAGGTAGGTTGCACCATGTCACCTGCTTTGTATGAATTGCCCAATCCCTCTAACGAAATCTGTTGCGAGCTCAGATTCATTACAAGAAATGAGATCACTATAGCTGCAAATATTCCTGAACCTGCAATTATAAAGTGATAGCGAGATTTCATTCAATGAACTCCTGTAGTTGATTATATATACGAGTCATCGCGTGGCAATACAGTTACTTTGCCTCTCATCCAAGGATGGGACACACTGTGATACCAGTATATGCCAGGCCTGTCAAAGACATGCACCCACGAATGCTCCGGCATGATAACCCCTGAATCAAACATGGTCCAGTCGCCTGTAACACTAGATGAAGAATAGTCGTTGTTTTGCCATTGTACGGTGCTGTTTATTCCAAGAATAACTGCAATCTTGCTTGGCTCATAATTGTATTTGCCAGACTCTGAGTTTGATATATCCTGAGGTATTACGACTTTGGCAATATCTGCCGAATTTTGCATGTAACATGAATAAAATCCTGCAACATGTCCAGTATTGCATTTATAACCTGCTTTTTCTACTGTATATCTACAATTTTGGTCACAGATCACATTTGATGGCAGATCGTTGACAGAGGTCCATCCACGTGCCAGAAGGCCATGTACAGTGTCAGGTTTTACGCATGCCGGAGTATTTTCATCAGATTTTACAACAAGCTGCAATCCGTCAGCACAGTCAATCTTGTCTATTGCAATACCTGACCTTTGCTGCAAGAGTGAAGGTGGAATTTGATATGGAACCAGGCTCTGGTTTACCAATGGTGCAAGTGCTGTTCCAATTATCTTGATTCCTGCATTTTCTCGTACAAGTATGTTGTATCCTTGCTTTAGTGGCGGAAGCGTGATTTTCAGTGTTCTTGCATAGTTATTTGAGCCTGCTTCCTCAAAGAGGGTTTTTGTATAATTTGTCATTACTAGAAACGGTACATCATTGTTTGAACTGTCTTTAGAATAGACCACTTGCATAATTACTGACAAAACGCACCATTTGCATCAGGCCATATCGTTTTGCCTTACGGAACAACAATCAGTTCCTGGTATCTTATCCTGAAATTTATCAGGCCGCATACAATGTCGCTGATGCGGTCATAGCGGCGCAGCCTGTTGCGGAACTTGCCGCACATTATCCCAAATTTCTTGATCCTAGATATTGTGTGTTCAACTACAATCCTCGTCCTGGCGTGGTCCCTGTTGAACTCCTTCTGTCTTGGAGTCAGCCGCCTCCCTTTTTTCTTCTTGTATGGAAGC